>CAKZPJ010000810.1 GCA_937138955.1 uncultured Flammeovirgaceae bacterium
ATCTAAGTGCGTTAGATCAATCGATGCTTCTGGCAACTCCCCCTTCCGCATCAAATCAATCATTGTTTTCCCAGCAGGAATACTTTTGTCGCGCTGACGAATATATACTAGTCGCTGCTCATTTTTATTGCGGACAAAATGGGGCTTCTCTTTGCTTTCAGGAATAGTTACTTCCAGTACAGTCACTTCTTCCTCTTCGTCTTCCACCTCCCTAAAGTTGAGGGTTATGGGCGGGTCACAGTAAAATTGAGCAGCCGTTTCCAGTGTGTACTTTTCTTCCTCCGGATCTACGCCCATAATGGTTTTATCATCCCTCACTCCTACCAGAATCTTACCGCCTCTGGTATTGGCAAACGAAGAGATCGTCTTAGCAATCTTATACGGATCAGTAATTTTCTGCTTAAAATCTAGCTGTTCCCCTTCGCCTCTATGAATTAGCTTTTTGAGTTTCTTCATAATTTCAAGTCCACAGTTTTTGCAACAATGAACAATGTACAGTTAACAGTGAACAATTACCTTCTATACGATATAGAAGCGATTACACATTGTTCACTGCCCATTACAAAGGTCTACCGAGTACTACTCGTTCTTTTAACACTGAAACCTGCCCATTGGTACGAAAAATTTCAAAATAAATAATGTAGTACCCCATAGAAAGTTGCTGGCCAGCATCATCGGTACCGTCCCACCGTAAGAAACCCTCTTCAGCTAAAGTGGTGTTCCGAGCCAGATGTTTTACTTTTTGCCCTTGACTATTGAAGACAATTACATTAGCCACATTACCAGCATTGGGCCAGCGGTAGCGAATTTGAGTGTAGTCATTGAACCCATTTTGATCGGGAGTAAAAACTTGGGGGTCTACCGATAAGGCTGCTTGCAATGGACTAGTCGTTGATAACTGAGAATTGGCGTAACCCGGGGTGGCAAAACCAACCGTCTGAGCCGCCGACTGCCAGTTATTGCGATCGTTAACTGGAGCATTCCACTGAATTCGTTCTAAGGAAACTCCGCGAGCGTCATCCAGCACCGGATGATGCCAATCTTCGTCGTACTCTAGGTGCTGCATTGGCTCGCTGGAAGAAGAAATCAAAACGATGTTTCCACCGCCAGAAGGTAAACTGGGCAGTGATTCTACAACAACTATGTTTTCCTCCGAAGCCGACGGATAATCGCCAATGAGTGTAGTAGCATCTTCGGTAAAAGCCAAGTATTGGTTAGGAGCTAATTGATAGTTTTCATTGCTAACCAGCGACAAATTCGTAAGTGAGTCACCTTCCAGATTAGCCAGTTGCCAGTCCTTTAAGTTGATTGATTTATTAGAGTGGTTGTAGATTTCTACGAATCGCACCCCGCCCGACCGAGGGTAAAATAGTATTTCGCTAAGTAGCACATCATCTAGCGCAGCTTCTTCGGATAGCACCAATGATACCGCTTGATCGTTTATGTAGTTTCCGCTACAATCGTACAGTTGGCTTGCCTGGACGGTATACGTTACTTGGGCTTGCAGCGAATCAATTAAAAAAGCAATAGCAGATTTTCGGTCAGCGTTCCATTCTATAATATCAACCGTTATTCCATTACCGATACTAATCTGCCCATTCTCAAACGAATCAGGGAATAATTTCTCACTGAATTGAAGGATTACTTCGGTAGGCGATTCGGCAAAAGCGGCTTGCAAATACGGTGGCTGGTTATCCGGATTGGTATGGTTCACTGAATTTATCTGACCAGGGGTGCCACCCGCAACAGCTACCGAAACAGTCCAATTATTTTGCTCACCGCAGGGACGGTTGTAATCAATCATCTCTAGCGACCAGCCACCTTGTTTTTTCTCCGCATCGTTGTACCAGTCATCCGAATACGATACGGAAAAGATTTCCCTTCCGTATGAATCGGTAATACTAAGCTGATCGCCACTACTATTTAGCGAAGGAAAGCTGGTGATTCCCATTGTTCGTCCGCGAGATGCTAACTGGGGCTGATCGGCGTTAGCACTTACGATTAGGTATTCACCCGGAAGTAACAAGGTTGATCGTAGCAAGGTAGAAGACGTAGCATCTGCTAAACGCAGTCCGGTAGTACTGAGCAAATCGTCCGAGGCGTTGTACAACTCTAGATATTCTACTTCCGGTAACCCAACCGATGGCGTAGGATCAGCCATAATCTCGGTAATCAGCAACTCATTAAAGTTAGGCGTGCGACCTAAGCCTACTACGTGGTTTGATTTGGGAATCACATCTCCATCAGTATTTTTCAAACCAGACAGCAAAAACTCGTAGCGAGTGAGTGGCTCTAATGACTTCTGAAACACTAAGCGAACGGTTTGCTCATCTACCCATATCACCGCCGCCGGACTGGTTTCTTCTAGTTGATAATGTATCGGCTGTACCGCTAAGTTTGAGTCCAATGGAACTTGAAAATGCAGCAGTAAGGCTCGCTCTTCTGCCTCAATATATTCTACCTGCGTTTGGTAAACGAATGAATCCTGAACTCCCGTGATACTTTGCCCTTCAGTACTTACCAGCTCACGGATGGTGAGTTCGTAGTTGGCATCGGATTGAAAAGGCCGATCAAATGTTAGATGTACTGCATAAGAATTTTGCTCCACCTCAGCTACTTTAGTTGGCGGATACGCCTGATTGACTAAATACTGAGCGGGATTTAACATCGTCGCTTTATCAATGCCCTGGGTGAATTTCAACTGTAGTTTAGTAGAAGATAACACCGTAATCTGACCAAGAGTGATTTGAGAGTTATTGATTAATGTTTGCAACGGTTCTGGATGACGATTCCCTCGTAGATCGGTAACTCCAGTGATAGTAAGTGTGCTTTCTTGGAGAGGAAAGGGTTCGGCAAAGAACAGCTTAACTTCACCAGCTCGTAATTGAGATATCCACATACTATCGGGAGAGCCAATTGTTTCTAGTTGGAAATTACCAACTGGAATAAATTGTACGGCTTCTGAGAAGTACAGTCGCAGTTCGTAGGGATTCACAATTTTCCACGATAGTAACTCCGGAGGTCGCTGATCGTAAACGAAGGATTTTCTTTTTGGGCTGCTGATGGCATTTCCGGCGAGGTCGGCAATACCCAACACCTCCAATTCATACTCAATTTCGGGGATCAGCACAGTATCTAACTGTAGGCGCACTACCCTCATATTTTCTTCCAGATCAGCTTGCTCAATGGTATGAGTAGATAGCTGATAATGTAGCGTATTGGTCGCGGTTAGCGAGTCCACCTTTTCATCAAAGTACACTAGAAGCCTGCGTTCATCAATAGCTACTACTGAGTCTACGCCCGGGGAGCGGCGATCAAAGTAAAAACGATAAACCGGAGTGCCTAATAGTTTATCTTGCTCATCTCGTAGCTGGTCAATCCGTACCTCATGTTCCCGGTTTTCCGAAAGCGGATTGGCTAGAATTAAGCGAATAATATTCGGATGATTACGATCTAGGAAAGCAGCCTGCGGATGACCCACCCCCCGATCAATCTCGTAATTCGATAACTCATCAGCTGACTCCGGCAATATCGGTTCGGGTAAATGAACTTCAAGCTGATACTCACTCACGACCAGCACGGTATCAATATCCTGCTGATAACGCAAACTAACGGTCAGTGTATCTCCCGGATTACCGTATAAATCTTCCCAGCGAGTTAGCGTAAGCTGATGATTTTGTCCGTCGGCTAGTGAGATCGGAAATTTTAGTAACACTAATGAGCTATCTGGCTCCAATTTAGCTGATTTGAGAGTATTGGAAACGCTATCCAACCAGTAATTATCTTCATCTTCGGCTAGTTGCACGGCCATTTTTTCGGAAAAAATTAGTTCTACCTCGGCGGTATCGCGCACAACGGCTCTTAGCAAAGTCGGCGGTTCATTATCGAAATAAAAAACTACCGTTTGCGATGGTGCAATGTTTCCGTAGCAATCCTGAGCATTTGAGAAAGTAAGTTGGTAGTTAGTATTGGTAACCAATGGTTCGGCTACTATAACCCAAAGCACCTTTTCATCAATTGTATCGCGTATAATTTGCGCTACCATTCGTTCGGGCTGCGTCTGCACTAACTCAGTTTGGAGACTTTCATCTGAAACCCGTTCGTCAAAAATCAGCTTCAGCGTATCGTTAAGTGGTTGAATGCTTAACAGCTTAGGCGAAACAGCATCTTCTTGACTAAGAATTGTATTGATTTCTCCCGGTGTTCCTCCCCGCTCGGCGAGAGAAAGAGCTAAGTTGGTACGCTGATCGCAGGGCGTTTCTTCTGAGACCCTTTCTAGCGAAATACCCCCTACTACTTCAGCAGCGGAGTAAGCCAGTGAGTCAATAGCGGTAGATGTAGCATCCTGCAAA
>CAKZPJ010000811.1 GCA_937138955.1 uncultured Flammeovirgaceae bacterium
ACTCTGACTTAAATCTGAGTGGGTGTCTAGCTGTTTCAGCACGATCCACTGATCTACCGTTACGCCAAAGTCAAACTCGGTAAACTTTTGTTGAGCGTATTGCTTAATTCGGCGTTGGGTTTTCTCTAATAAGAATGAGTATTCACTGTAGGGGTTGTTGTCAGACATCGTTTGATTTTCTTTGGGTATTTCCAAATATAGAAAAACTACCGAGTATGCTCGGCTTGAGTGAACCTCAGGCTTGAAAATGAAGTAGTATTTCCGTACCATCGTAAAACTAGCTTCCCTATTTATCCTATGAAATCTTCCCGACGTCAATTTCTTCAAAAAAGCGCTCTGGGCGGTGCTGTTTTTAGCGTACCTGCCTTAAGTGGGACTGCCTTTAGTCTGCCGTTTCGCTCTGATGGTCTATCGGCTAAAAATGATATTAAGCTGGCCGTATCCTCTTATTCTTACTGGCACTTCCGCACTCCTAAAGTACCTATCGAGCAGGTGATTGACGAGGCTTCTGCGCTAGGGCTAGCTGGGGTAGACGTTTTGCACCGGCAGATGGAAAGTGAAGAAAAGACCTACCTAAACAGGCTGAAGCGATACGCTTTTCAGAAAGGTGTAGCTTTGATATCGCTGTCTATTCACCAAGACTTTGTATCGCCTGATGAAGCCGAACGGCAGGAGGCGATTGACCACACCAAACACTGTATTGACTTAGCTCACCAAATGGGCATTCCCAGTATTCGCCTGAATTCAGGGAGGTGGGGCACTTCGGGTTCATTTGATGCTCTGATGGCTAATCGGGGCATAGAGCAACCGATTGAGGGCTATACCGACGATGATGCCTTTGGCTGGTGCATCAATTCTATTAAAGAGTGTTTACCCAACGCTGAAGAAAAAGGTGTTTTACTGGCATTGGAAAACCATTGGGGACTAACATCTACTCCCGAAGGATTGCTACGCATCCGAAGGGCTATTGACTCAGAGTGGTTAGGGATTCTGCTGGATACCGGAAACTTCCTAGAAGACCCCTACGACAAACTAAAAATGGTAGCTCCCTACGCGAACTTCATTCAAGCAAAAACCTACTACGGCGGCGGGGAGTGGTACACTCTGGACTTGGACTACAAGCGTATTATTAAAATACTGCATGATGTAAACTACCAAGGTTATATCTCCATTGAGTTTGAAGGTAAGGAAGATGCTGAAAACGGAGTCCGTAAGAGTGTGGAGATGCTAAGGGAAGTGTTGGATGCTTAACTTTTTCTTCTGCTCTGTATCAGCTTCACTGAGTAATAGCAAAAAACATAGCTACTAGTCCCACAACTGCCCCGCATGAAATTAGGAAACCGGTGACAGAAAGCCTGCTTGGTCGGAGAATTTCAAGTTGCTTACTGCGAGGAAATAACTTGTCCTTTGAGGGTACCATCATATTGGGTGGAAGCGAACAAGGCTGGCTAGGATTTTCTTCCTCAGTAAGTACCGGGGTTCGTACCAGGGCATAAAACCTGTCCAGTTTCTGATCATCTACTG
>CAKZPJ010000812.1 GCA_937138955.1 uncultured Flammeovirgaceae bacterium
GATTAACAAGTGCCTACGCCCAAATGACTTTTCCGTGGCAGCGGCACACTATTGATGATACTTCGTTCGGAGCCGATGGTACCAAAGTATGTTTTGCTAATCAAGACTCTTTACCAGATATTATCACCGGTTGGGAGCAAGGCAACGTTACTCGACTGTATTTTCACCCGGGTGATCTTACTAAAACCTGGAGTTATGTAGAGGTTCCATCGCCCGCCGTGGAAGATGCTTTGGTGGTAGATTTAGATCAGGATGGCTTTGCTGATATTGTTACGTTATCCGAAGGAAACCATCGGCGAATTACCGTACATTGGGCTCCTGCCGATTGGAAGCAGTACACCCAGTCTTCAGCATGGAAGTCGGTAGATATTCCTTGTTCAATAGACCATACGCAATGGATGTTTGGAGTAGCCCATCAAGTAGATAACCAGCACGGAGTAGATTTGATTGTCGGTTCCAAAGGCAAAGATGGTACATTGGGATGGTTGGAAGCCCCCGCTAACCCGCGAGAAATAGATCAGTGGCGTTTTCACGAAATCTCCCCCGCAGGATGGATTATGTCCATTGAAGTTGTAGACGTAAATCAAGATGGTTATCCTGATGTTTTGATCTCTGACAGAAAGGGGGGATCAAGGGGTGTTCGCTGGCTACAGCATCCAGCTAATAAAATCAAGCAGCTATTCCAGCCTTGGACCAACCACGTGATCGGCCTTACCAATGGAGAACCTATGTTCTTGACTCTAGCTGATTGGAACCAAGATGACCAACCCGATATCTTTGTGCCGGACTTATACGGTCATTTATATCACTTCTACCAAACCTCGGAGAAGTGGAAGCAGGATCGTATAGCGTATCCTAAACAAGCCGGTAAAAGAGGGAAATCAGTAACGGTAGGCGATGTAAATGCTGACAGCCATCTAGAAATCATTACAACTTACGAAGATGCTGATCAACGGCACGGGGTTATGATGAGTATGAATACTGCATTGGGCTGGCAACATAAAATTATTAGCGATACGTTGGGTCGTAAGTTTGATTTTGCGGAACTAATAGACTTAGACCAGGATGGGGATTTGGACGTGCTTACTTCTGAAGAGAATAATAATAGTGCAACGCAGGGTGGTTTGGGGGTAATTTGGTACGAGAACCCCCTAAAATGACAAAAGCACCTTTTCGGTGCTTTCTTTTTAAGATTCTAGAAGTTTATGGTAAGTATAGCATCAAATGACACAAAAGATAGCCCACCCGGCTAATACTGACGTTACCTTAATTGCTAACTCTATTCTTCTACTCGTATCCATAATTCAATGTTTTTTATTTACCAACTGATCTTAATATGTGCGAACAGTGTACCATTTCTACCCGAAATGTAGAAAACTAGCCAAAAACAGGCTTAAGAGGCATAAAAAGCGTATATTTTGCCAGTTTTTAGGGAGGAATAATAATTCGAGAATGTGAAAAATTTTCCCAATTGGGGAATTTAGTCCCGTTTACTACCTGGAATCATCACTCCCAGACCGCCATCAATACGGTATGCCTGCCCCGTCATAAAAGCAGCTTTATCGCTGCATAAGTAGGCGATAAACTCTCCAATCTCCTGAGGTTGCGCTATTCGCTCGGTCAAATGCATGTCTACACATTCCTGATACACCTGCTCCGGGTTGGGTGATTGCTGTATGCCCCATTGTAACATTGGGGTATCTACTGTGCCAGGACAAACCGCTACACAGCGAATATTTGGAGCATAATCAACCGCAATACTGCGAGTTAAGCCTAACATCGCTGTTTTTGAAGTGGTGTAGGGTGCAACGTTATTCTGAGAAAGCAGCGCTTGAACACTAGAAACATTAATTACTACCCCTCGCCCAATTTTTTGCATATACGGAATAGTATGCTTGGCACACAGAAAGGCACTTTTCAGATTAACGTTCATCACTAAGTCCCACTCTTCTTCACTGGTATCGGTAACGGTAGAGTAACGTTGAATTCCCGCATTATTAATTAGATAATTAATTTGCCCGAAGCTTTTTTCCGCAATTGTCACTGCCCTGGCTACCTCCTGTTCGTTAGACACATCGCAACGTACAAAGCGCAAATTACTCTCAGAAGCTTTTTGCAGTACTTTACCTTCCGGTTTCTCCTTATCAAGAATTATTATATTAGCCCCCTCACGTAGCATCACCTCAGCCGTAGCTCTTCCTATCCCTTTACTACCTCCGGTAATGATTGCGGTGCGTTGGTTATGTTCCATAATCTATAATTCGTCTATCTACAATTACGTTGGATAAAAATAGCAATGGTGTTAGACTATACAATAATCTTATGATGCGCTACATTTGCAAAGTATAAAATAATACGTAAATTTGCTCATTCAACAACTCTTTAAAAGACACTTTATCGGCGAGAAGTCACATCTTCTCGAGTCTTGGATTCATCGATCAGATGGTGTTTCACTCTCTACAAAACTTTGGTAATTGTTTATTTATTTTCTCACATCTTATCCATTACACTATGAGAATACCTCTTACTCTATTTTACAGAATCTTTTTAGTTTCTCTAACCCTGTTTGGGTTTCAATCTTTGCAGGCTCAGACCATTTCAGGTACGGTGACCGGAGATGGTGATGGCTTACCCGGAGTCAACGTACTCCAGCAGGGTACTTCCATTGGTACAGTCACCGATGTAAACGGTAATTATACGATCTCGTTAGAGGGCGAAAATCCCGTTTTACTTTTCACTTCCGTGGGATACGAATCTGAAACAATTACTGTAGGGGCACGCACGATTATTGATATCACCATGATGGCTGATCTGACTGAACTTACTGAAGTGGTAGTAACGGCCCTGGGTATCACTAAAGAAAAACGTACCCTAACGTATAGTACCCAAGAAGTATCTAGTCAGGGAATTGAAGAAGCCCGTCCCGTGAATATTACCGAAGCATTGAGTGGAAAGGTGGCGGGTATTGCCATAACCACTACTGGTGCCGGGGTAGGAGCACCTACTAAAGTTGTTTTACGGGGCAATCGCTCACTGCAGAGCAATGGTAGCCAACCACTATATGTTATTGATGGAGTTCCGGTAGGGGGAAGTATCGCTGATATTTCGCCTAACGACATTGCTAATATATCTGTGTTAAAAGGTGGTAATGCCGCCGCCCTCTACGGAAGTCGAGCTAACAACGGAGCTATCATTGTTACTACCAAATCAGGTGAAGGATTACCCGAAGGAGTAACGTCAACCCTCGGATTTAACTATCAAGTCAATTCTCCAATATTATTGACTAAGTACCAAAATGAGTTTGGGCAAGGGTCAGCCGGGATATACTCACCAGCGGCATTTACCTCCTGGGGACCACGCATGACCGGGCAAGTGGTAGATCATTGGTCGAATGATCCTAATTACTTAGCATCAGTTGGTGGAACTTACCCTTTTACTGCTCAACCCGACAATGTTCGCGACTTCTTCCAAAATGGACATACAATTGCGGTGAGTGCTGGGGTAAACATCAAAAATGAGAACTCCAACACCAACATTAATTACACAAATACCGATGGTAAAGGAATTGTTCCTGAGAATAATCTGAACCGCCACTACCTGAACATACGGAATACAACTACTCTGTTTGATAAATTAACTGTTGATACCAAGGTAAATTACATTCGTAGTAATTTCTCTGATGTTCTAACCAGCGGTGAAAGTTTCGATAATCCAGCGAGATATGCTTATATCTTACCAAGAAATTTACGCACCCAGGATCTAGAATATTATCAGTTCACGAATGATGAAGGTCAACTAAGACAGCATTTTTATGTACCACGGTCTAATGAAGCGGGTAATCCTTACTGGACAGCAAACAACGTACAACGCCCCCGAGTTAATGAGCGAGTACTAGGAATGCTATCGTTAAAGTACCAAATTACCGAAGACTTGTCTATACTAGCTCGCTCA
Organism: uncultured Flammeovirgaceae bacterium; assembly: GCA_937138955.1. Taxonomy (GTDB): domain Bacteria; phylum Bacteroidota; class Bacteroidia; order Cytophagales; family Cyclobacteriaceae; genus Tunicatimonas. The sequence continues at coordinate 3,952 of CAKZPJ010000812.1, forward strand.
GGTATAGACCGACGAACTAACTTTGAGGAATTTATACGCTACACAGACACCTACATTGTAGCTGATCAAGGTTCGTATTCTAAAACTTTCAATACTGACATAGAGTGGAACTCAGACTTATTGCTAAGTTATCAGAAAGACCTTAGCGAAAATATCTCAATAGGTCTTAACGCTGGTGCTAATCTAAGGATAGCTAAGTTTGAGAGCATAGGCGGTTTTGGCGAAAACTTTAATGTGGAAAATTTATTCTCGTTAGGTAACACCCTACAGCCTCGCCCTAATGAAGCTTTTGCTGAAAGAGAACAACAATCCGTGTATGCCTTTGGGGAAATTGGCTTTTATAACGCGATCTTCTTGAGCGGTTCATTCCGAAATGATTGGAGTTCAACCTTACCGGAAGCCAATCGCTCTTATAGCTACCCATCAGTAGGGTTAACCGCCGTAGTAAGTGATTTGGTAGACTTACCTTCGGCTATCAGTTTCTTTAAGGTAAGAGGATCTTGGGCTGAAGTAGGAAACGACACTGCCCCTTATCGCTTATCTAGAGAAGCAACAGTAGACGCAGGTACTATCTCGTTAAGCCCTACTCTTCCGTTGGCCGATTTGAGACCCGAAAGAACCACTACCTGGGAGGCCGGATTTGACCTTCGTTTCTTGGAAGACAATCTACGATTTGACTTTACCTATTACAAGTCAAATACTTTTGATCAATTGTTCGCAACCAACGTACCGGTTGCTTCCGGTGTAAGTCGGGTATTCCTGAATGGGGCTGATATTCAGAATCAAGGGATAGAAATCGTATTAGGCGTTACCCCGGTGAGTACATCTACCTTCTCGTGGGATTTGACCGCTAACTTTGCCAGAAACCTTAGTGAAGTAGTAGCAATAACTGACGATGTTGACGTACTAATTCAAGGGAGCGGTTTCTTGAATGAGTACCAGATTAGAGAGGGGGAACCTTTTGGTATTCAGTATTCTCGAGGATTTGAGAGAGACGATAATGGGAACGTTTTGATTGATGCTACGGGTTTACCAGTTATTACTGCCGGTAAAACGGTACCAGTATCTAACTTTCAGCCCGATTGGCTTATGGGAATTAATAATACTTTTAAGTACAAAAACTTCACGCTAAGAGCATTAGTAGACATGCGTCAAGGTGGACAGGTTACTGTATTCACTGAAGCCATTATGGCGGGTAGTGGCTTACTTGATTACACTGCCCAAGGTAGAGATGGATCACTGGTTTTTGGTGAAAATGTTTTTGCAGGAGAAACAGCAGTTTTAGTTGATGAAACTGGTGCTCCAACCGGCACTCCTAACAATATCTCTATCAATGCTGAAGATTTGTGGAACCGTCTAGGTGGTAGAAATACTCCGGTCGGTGAAGCATTCATTAGAGATGCTTCTAATATTCGTCTAAGAGAGCTGTCTTTCGGCTACAGCATACCAGAAAGCGTACTAGCTAACCTTCCCTTCCGAAGTGCTAGTGTCTCGCTAGTAGGAAGAAACCTATTCTTCCTGACTAACAAAACAGAATATTTTGACCCTGAAGCAGTTCAGTCGGTAAATAACAATGCTGAAGGGTTAAACTCCTTCGCTTTGCCTACCACTCGCAGCTTCGGAGTATCAGTAAACCTTGGTTTTTAATTATAAATCAAAATGAAGATGAATCGTAGTATATTATGTATTGTAGCTTTAGCCATTATTTTTGTGGCTAATAGCTGTACCGATGATTTTACGGAGCTAAATACAGATCCTAAAAATCTAACTGTAGACAATCTCACGCAAAGTGAGTACGGCGCAGTAGTTAAAGCAGCTCAGTTCGCCCCGGCGTTCTTAGGAAATCCCGCCCGAGGGCCATTCCAGCTTACGCAGTCGCTTTTCTCTGATATTTACGGTGGCTATTTTGCTACTACTGCTCCCAATTTTAATTCTGACAAATTTACCTTAGTAGGTGGATGGCTCAATGGAGCATTTAACTATTTTTATGCCCGGGCTGCTCCTCAGATCAGATACGCTGAGGACTTTGCCGCTGAAAATGGATTTGATCTGGAAAATGCCATGATGAAAGTATGGCGCGTATGGTCGTACCATAGAGTTACTGACTATTGGGGGCCAATACCATACTCTGAGTTTGGGAATGGCGAGTTGTCCGTAGCGTATGATTCGCAGGAAGACATCTACCGAGACTTCTTTACTACCTTAGATGAGGCTATCTCAGTACTACAGAGTAATGCTGGTGGCACCTCTTTTTTGGGTGGAAATGATTTAGTATACGCCGGCAATGTAGATCAGTGGCTAAAATTTGCTAATACATTACGTTTGCGTTTAGCTATGCGCGTGAAGTACGCTGATCCTTCACTGAGTCAAACTGAAGCGGAAAAAGCCGCCTCGCTTGGTGAATTCATTGAAGATAATGGTGATAATGCTATTATAGAAACTAACCCTGATTTTAGAAATCCCTACAATACGATTACACAGTGGGGAGAGTTTCGTATAAGTGCCGATATGGAAAGCGTTCTAAAGGGATACGAAGATCCTAGAATGCAATTCTATGCCGCCCCGGCAGCAGAACCTGATCCATCTGATGATCCGGCAGGAGTATCCTTTCCTTACGAAGGTATGAGAAACGGTCAGTCACAAGTGGCGAAACAAGGTAATGATTTCAATGCTTTGGCGTCTGATATGTCGCCAGCTTACACAGCACCTGGCGCACCTGGTCCCGACTACGTAGCGATGAACGCTGCTGAGTCTTTCTTCTTACGAGCCGAAGGCGCATTAGAAGGCTGGAACATGGGAGGAGGAACCGTGCAAGATTTTTATGAGCAAGGGATTGTTACTTCGCACGTGGAGTATGGCTTGGATGGAAGCAACCTTTCGGGAGGCTCATATATAGAAAGTGCAAATACTCCCGCTTCTTTCGATGGGTCTGACCCAGCGGCTTCTCAGGTACCTGTTGCCTTCAATACTGGAGGCGATAAAGAAACTCAGCTTGAGCAAATTATTACTCAAAAGTGGATATCACTTTACCCTAATTCTCAAGAAGCATGGGCCGAAAAGAGAAGAACCGGCTACCCTACCTTCTATAATCGTTTAAATACTGATGATCCAACTATTCCGGTAAATACCGTACCTAGAAGAGTACCTTTTGTTGATGGTGAATTTACCACTAACGAAAGTGCAGTAAACGCTGCCATAGATAGTCAACTGGGTGGCCCTAATACCGGAACAACTAAGCTTTGGTGGGATGCAAAATAGCATATTCCTTATCTAAGAATTCCGAAAAAGTGCCAGCTTCCCTGGCACTTTTTTTTTGACTATATTTCCAATAATGTCCGATAAAAAACTCTTTCTTAATTTACTGGTAGCCCTGTTGTGTTATCTGACTGCTTGCAACAGTGACACCAGTAAAGAACAACTCTTTACCCTTCTCTCATCAAGTGAAACAGGAGTTACGTTCAAAAACACATTACGCGAAAGTGAAGAGTTTAATGTAATGAAATATGGCTACTTCTACAATGGCGGGGGCGTAGCCGTAGGCGATGTAAACAACGATGGCTTAGCCGATATATACCTAAGTGGAAATCTGGTAGCAAGCAAACTGTACATAAACCAAGGCAACCAAGAGTCATTGAGTTTTGAAGATATCACTGAGTCAGCGGGAGTGACTGCTTCGGGTCTTTGGAACACCGGAGTGGTAATGGCCGACGTGAACGGTGACGGGTGGCTGGATATTTACGTATGCCGTTCCGCAGCAGCTAATGCCGATCGGCGAAAAAACCTGCTATTTATCAATACCACTAATAGCTCAGGCGAGGTTTCTTTCTCGGAACAAGGCGAAGCTTACGGTTTAGATGATTCGGGTTACTCTACTCAAGCCACTTTCTTTGACTACGACCGCGATGGAGATTTAGATGTGTACATACTCAACCACTCTACCCAAGAATTTGCCAGTTTTAGTAACCTAGTTAGTCAGCACAAAAAAAGAACAAATCGTCAATTAGGAGATAAACTTTACCGAAATGACGGTGAGCATTTTACCGATATTAGTCAGGAAGCCGGAATTATTCAGAATGTGCTGGGTTTTGGACTGGGCGTAGCCGTAACCGATGTCAATAGCGATGGTTGGTTTGACATTTATGTAACCAATGATTACAACGAAGAAGACTACCTGTACATCAATCAACAAAATGGCAAATTTCAGGAGTCACTAAGAGAATATGTGGAGCATACTTCTTTATTTTCTATGGGCTGCGATGCCGCCGATATTAATAATGATGGCAGCCCCGACATTATTACACTAGACATGTTGCCCGAAGATAATTATCGCCTCAAAATGTCGCTCGGTTCGGAAAACTACGATAAATATCGCAAGCTTATCAGTAGCGGGTTTCACTACCAAACCATGCGAAACATGCTGCAACTCAATACTTCCGCACCACTTCAATTTAATATCAACAATCACCCTTATCGAGAAGCAAGTACTGATTATTCGTCAGGCTTCAGAGAGATTGGGCAGCTAGCGGGTATTTCCAGTACCGATTGGAGCTGGGCACCCCTTATGGCTGATTTTGATCTAGACGGCTGGAAAGACGTGTTTATCAGCAATGGTTACGCCCGTAACTACCTGGATATGGACTTTATGAACTACGTGGTGAGTGAGCAGGTAAAAGTCCAACAGCAAAACCTGGATGTAGAGCTAATGAGTTTGGTACAAAATATGCCCGCCATCGAAGTCTCTAATTATCTGTACCACAACCAAGGCAATCTTACCTTTACCAACCGTGCTGAAGACTGGGGATTAGACCACCCTTCATTATCTAACGCCGCTGCTTACGCCGATTTAGACAACGATGGTGATTTAGATCTAGTAGTGAACAATGTGAACGAAGAAGCCTTCATTTATCGCAATAATCAGAACAAGCGAAGCCAGAAAAATTACCTTAAAGTACGGCTTCAGGGTAACACTAAAAACACGTTTGGAGTAGGTACCAAAGTGTATTTGCGAAACCAAAGGCAAACTCAGTACCAGGAAATGATTCCGGTGAGGGGCTTCCAATCGTCGGTTCCTTACGAGCTGGTTTTTGGTTTGGATACGCTAAATACGGTAGAAGGGTTAACCGTGGTTTGGCCCGATAGTTCTATTCAATCAATAGAAAGTATAGAAGCCAATCAAACGCTTATTTTAAAGCAAACTGATGCTAAATCTGGGTTTAATGAGACAGTACAAACTAATCCAATTTTTGTTGATTATGACAATTCGGGCATAGATTTTAACCATCAGGAAAACTCATTTCTAGATTTTAAACGAGACAAAATGCTTCCGCAGGGGATTTCTAACCTGGGACCGAAGATTACTCAAGGTGATATTAATGGTGATGGATTAATGGACATTCATATTGGCGGAGCAAAGGGTCAGCCGGGAACATTCTTTCAACAGCAGCCCAATGGAACATTCAATCAAATTTCCACTTTAGCACTTACCGCTGATGCTGGTTCAGAAGATACCAATGGAGTATTTTTTGATGCCGATCAAGACGGCGACCAAGACCTCTACGTAGTTAGTGGCGGAAGCGATTTTGCCGACCAAGACCAAGCCTTGCAAGACCGCTTGTATCTTAACAATGACAAGGGCGACTTTATACTAGCGAAAGGCAACCTTCCTGAAATGCTAACCAGCGGAAGTGCAGTAAGCGTTGCCGATATTGATCAGGATGGCGACCAAGACTTATTTGTTGGTGGGCGATTAATTCCGGGAAGGTATCCGCTGGCACCCCGCAGCTACGTATTAGAAAACGATGGTGCCGGAAATTTTACTGATATAACTAAAAGCTTTGCGCCAACATTAGCCATCGTTGGAATGGTTACCGATGCAGTATTTACTCAGCTAAACGATGACAATTACCCCGACTTAGTAGTAGTGGGTGAATGGATGCCAATTCAGCTATTTCACAATGAAAGTGGTCAGCAATTGAAAGCTACTGAAATTCCTAACACTGGTGGTTGGTGGAACACACTACACGCTACTGATCTAGATCAAGATGGCGATACCGATCTAATAGCTGGAAATTTTGGAAACAATAACTTATATCGCCCGAACGCTAACCAACCCGCCCGCCTTATTTACAGCGATTTCGATCAGAACGGTTCAATTGACCCAATTTTTACGCATTATTTGCAGAATGAAGAAGTATTTGCCTATAGCAAAGATGAATTGCTCAGTCAAATTATTTCGCTAAAAAAACAGTTTCCTGATTACCAAACCTTCGCGCAAACAGCACCCAGTAAGTACTTTAGTGCTGAACAACTAGCTGATGCAGATACGCTATCCGCTACGCTATTTGAGTCGGTTTACTTAGAAAATCGAGATAGTACATTCATCGTCCACCCTTTGCCCGCTGAAGCCCAATTCGCTCCAATATACGCCATCACTTCAGCAGACATTAATCAGGACGGACAATCAGAGTTGATTATGGGGGGTAATCAGTCACTCACCCGAGTAAGCAGTGGCCGGTACGATGCGAGCTTCGGTTTGGTGCTTACCTACGGTATAGATAAGAAGTTTAAAGTCATGAACTCCACCCAAAGCGGAATTATGGTGCGAGGCGATGTGCGGGATATCGTCTACCACGAAGATGATCAACAATCGCATCTACTATTTGCCCGGAGTAACGATAGCTTAACAGTGTATCGTCAATACCAACAACTACCCTGATTCTTTCAGTTGGTTGTATCAGTTAGCAGGTTTTCCTATCTTATCAGCCCAACCTAACTAACTTTTTTCTATGCGTAACTTTGCCATTCTACTCCTTTCGCTTTTAC
>CAKZPJ010000813.1 GCA_937138955.1 uncultured Flammeovirgaceae bacterium
CTCGCACCGTAGCTTAGGCTACGCCACTCAAAAAGAGCACTAGATTGACAAAAAACCTCTCCTAATAAATCAAAAAATATAACTCAACCAGCTTCTTAGATACCATTTAATAAAAAGCATCTTCAAAGTGTTTAACCTTCAGGTCAGGCATTAGCGTAATCGCCACAATATCAAAACGTATCATTCCTTCCCATTTTTGTTTCCGTATGTAATAGTCAGCCGTAGCTACAATTAGCTTAACTTGCTGGGGACTCACGAAACTCTCGGGAAAGCCAAAGTTGGTATTACGGCGAGTTTTTACTTCTACGAATACTAATAGTTGACCTTTCTGCACAATCAGATCGACCTCAGCTCGACGGTAGCGGAAGTTTCGCTCAACTAAAACAAAACCTTCGCGATTAAGGTAATTTAAAGCAACGTCTTCACCCCGTTGTCCGGTTTGCTGTTGAGAAGTTTTCTTCATTGGTCTTTTTAATATACTCACAATTTTAGTAGGTTCAATCCTAAAATAAGAACACTATGCTACCCACCATAAATCCTACCACTACTGACGCTTGGTCAAAGCTAAACGAGCACTTTCAACGGATGAAAGATACGCATATGCGGACGCTTTTTCAGGAAGATGAGCAACGTTTTTCTCGCTTTTCTCTCAAATTTGAGGATATTCTGCTAGACTTTTCCAAAAATAGAATTACCGAAGAAACGCACAAGCTACTGCTTGACCTTGCCAAAGAGTGTGAATTATCCGAAGCTATTCAAGCCATGTTTAGCGGAAAAGCCATTAACCAAACCGAAGGTCGAGCGGTATTACATGTAGCTTTACGAAACCGCTCTAACGATCCTATCCATGTGGATGGCGAAGATGTAATGCCCGATGTGAACGAGGTATTGGATAAGATGAAAACGTTCTCTGAGAAGATCATCAGTGGGGAGTGGAAAGGCTTTCGGGGTAAACCCATTCGCGATATTGTAAATATTGGTATTGGTGGCTCAGATTTAGGCCCAGTGATGGTGACCGAAGCCTTGAAACCCTACCAAAAGGAGCATATTCACGTGCATTACGTTTCCAACGTAGACGGTACCCACATTAGCGAAACCCTGAAGCCACTAAATCCCGAAACTACGCTATTTGTGATCGCTTCCAAGACATTTACTACACAGGAAACCATGACCAACGCCAATTCGGCTAAAGATTGGTTTTTAGAGCAAGCCAACGATGAAGAAGCCGTGAAGAAGCACTTCGTGGCTCTATCGACTAACCGGGAGGAAGTAGAGAAGTTTGGGATTGATCCAGAGAATATGTTTGGCTTTTGGGATTGGGTGGGTGGTCGCTATTCCCTATGGTCAGCCATTGGTCTTACCATTGCTTGTTCTATTGGTTTCGAGAACTTTGAGGAGCTATTAGCCGGAGGGCACGCTATGGATCAGCACTTTCGGGATACGGTTCCTGAGAAAAATATTCCGGTGACCTTAGCTTTAATTGGAATCTGGTACAATAATTTTTTTGAAGCCGAAACCGAAGCTGTTTTGCCATACGATCAGTACATGCACCGTTTTGCTGCGTACTTCCAGCAGGGCAATATGGAAAGTAATGGTAAAAACGTAGATCGCAATGGTGATCCGGTAGGCTATCAGACTGGGCCCGTAATTTGGGGTGAGCCCGGTACCAACGGTCAGCATGCCTTTTATCAGTTAATTCATCAGGGAACTAAGCTAATTCCGTGTGATTTTCTGGCTCCGGCAAAAAGTCAAAACCCTATCGGCGATCATCACGCGAAACTTCTGGCCAACTTCTTTGCGCAAACTGAAGCTCTGATGATGGGCAAAACCGAAGAGGAAGCGGCCCAGGAATTGCGCGAGCAGGGTAAATCTGAGGATGAAATTGAGAAGCTGGCTCCATTTAAAACCTTTCAGGGAAATAGACCGACTAACTCTATTTTGTTTGAGAAACTTACTCCACACACACTGGGCGCGCTCATTGCGATGTACGAACACAAAATATTCGTGCAGGGCGTAATCTGGAATATCTTCTCCTTTGACCAGTGGGGCGTAGAGCTAGGAAAGCAACTGGCGAAAAAAATTCTACCTGAATTAGAAGGTGACAGTACCGTTACCTCCCATGATGCTTCTACCAACGGTCTGATTAACGCTTTTAAAAGTATGAGATGAACATTTATGGCTTTGAAATAAAACTGAACAGTAAACTTTTGTGCCGAGCTGGATTTGAAAAAGAACGATCGGTTACTACATGTATCGTTACTTCGCTAAGAAGGAAAACGGACGATAAAGAAGAGTTAGATCTTCACATAAGTGGATTAAACTCTGAAACTGACCAGAGTGTCAGTTGGGTAAAGCAGAATCTAAAAAAAGGTGATAAATTATCCGTGAAGGTAATCTCAGGTGATTTTGACCCGCCTACATCGGTGTGCCCCCGCCACGATAAGGCTCTTGAGGCTTTTATACTTAAAAGTAAGTTAAAGACGTACTACGCCCTTCAAGAAGAACTGAAGGATCATATCAAAGAATGGTAGCTTTACTCAACCGGAGCTTGCTTCTTTAGTAGATCGCGGATTTCTGCCAATAGCTGAATATCCTTAGGGGTAGGCACACTCTTTTCGTTTTCGTCCTCAGCTTTCCGCTTCATCGAGTTAATGAATCGGATTACGACGAAGATGGTCAGGGCAATAATGAAAAAATCAAAGGAGACTTGTACTAATGATCCGTAACCTATGGCTACTTGCTCTTGAATTACGTCTCCGTTTAGTCCCAGTTCGCGCGGGCGAAGTATCCACTTGTACTCACTAAAGTCAGTATCGCCAAACAATAGCCCGAACGGAGGCATAATCACTTTCTCTACCAGAGTAGACACAATCTTATTGAAGGCGGCTCCAATGATGATACCAATAGCTAAGTCAACTACGTTGCCCCTTACGGCAAACTCTTTAAAATCCTGAATAAACTTGTTCATGTGTTATGGCTAGTTATAAAATAAAAGAGGAAGTGCTTTCTGGCTAGAATTGTTTGCGGGCTAATTGATCTAGCCAATTTCCATTCGCCACCTATCTTTGTGTAATTAGTACGCTAACAGCTCTGTTCAAGTGGACTACGGCTCCCAAACAATCGCATTCAGGATCATTTGTGCGATCTTCGGGTTTTCGTAGTCGGCGGGAGTTTCTCCTGGAAGAATGTAGACAATTCGCCCCTCACCGTAAGGTTTTAGCCAAACTGCCCGGTCTTGCATAAACAGTTCACCGTTGCGAGGGTCATAGTACTTCAATCCGCAGAGTACGGTCTTTTCTCTACCATCAGTAAACTTATGATTCAGATACACCTCAGTCTCAGGTAGCGAGATACTGGGGAACTGTCCTTCGGCTGCAGGTCCGTCGGAAGAAATATAGCCCACCGTTGGCTCCCACTCAATGTTATGATTAGTGATGTAATGGTGCTGATTAAGATTCACTAGAATTAAGGTAATACCGTTGTTGCCGTCATGGTACCAACCGTAACCTTCGCCAGGTTTAACCGGATGCCGCGAAAACTCAGGGTGATCTAGCTGAATGCCTAGAAAATCGAAGTAAAATTCGTTACGCGCTTTACCGCTGCTGATGGAGTGATGCAGACAAACGTACGTTCCTCCCGCCTCGGTATAATCAATAATGGCGCGCTCGGTAGCGGCTTCCAATTTGCCGTGAATAAAGCCAATCACCGCCTGATAACCAGTCATAGACTCAGGTAAATTCGCTTGATCTACAATATTTACCTCCAACTCGCCAGTAGTCTGTAAAAAATCATTCAGTACTTCTATCTGAGGCATTTCATCCTGAACTATCAGTACTTTCTGGGCTAGCGTTACTGAACCAGAAGCCAGCAATAGAAAGGCAGATAACAGCAGATTTTTTAGGTAATGCATGATACTATAAGGTTTATGGTAGAGGGTAGAAGGCAAAGGACAAAAGGTTACAAGTTAAATGTTTCCAGTTCACTCAACCTTTAACCTTCCATCCTGTACCCTTCAACCTCTTCACGATTTGAAGGTAGCAAAATTGATAGCATCTTGACTCCACGTGGGAGCATTTCGTAAAGCATCCAATATTTCCTCCGGTTCGCGAACGAAAATCCACATATTGCGATGCTCCTGAGCCATGAAGTTTTCGTCAATACAGCGTTCTAGCAATGTTTCCAGCGGATCGTAAAAGCCGTCGGTATTAAGAATGACGATCGGCTGAGTCAAGATGCCTAATCGTTTTAGAGTAAGAACTTCCATAAGTTCTTCTAGTGTTCCGCACCCGCCGGGCAGGGCAATCAATCCATCCACTCCGTCCAGAAAGCGTTTTTTGCGTTCGTGCATATCTGCCACAAAGTGAAAGCGCGCTACTTTTTTATGATGTAGTTCCACATCGCGCATGAATTGCGGCATAATACCAATCACTTCTCCGCCCTGTTCTAGCACCGTATCGGCTAGCTTTCCCATTAAGCCAACCGCGCCACCTCCGTAGACCACTTCTACACTATTTTCTACCAATTGTTTGCCTAACCGCTCAGTAGCCTCAAAGTACTTTTGATCAATTTTTGCGCTGGATGCGCAGTACACGCATACGCGTTTGATGTCCGCCATAGTTAAAGTATCTAGGCTGCAAAATACAAATTATTCAAAGTGAAATCGGGCCACTCCTGAAATAAAAAAGCGCAGCCGGTGAAGACTGCGCTAGAGCAAGGGTTAATAGTTGTTGTAAGTGAAATTAACGATTATTCAGCAGGTAAGACGTAAAGCTACGCCCATTTACTTTGGTATATTTAAAGTCTTCGTCGCCGTTGAAAGATACATTCTGCATGTTAAGTGGGGTACGAAACTTGGCATATTTAAAATTGGCCAGATCATTGAAAACCGCTTCATCAAATGAAGCCCCGCGCGGAAATTCAGCGTACTTAAAATTGGCTTCATCATCAAAAACTACCGCCGTAAAATTAGTTTCTTCAGGAAACTCAGCGTATTTAAAGTTAGCTGATTCCTCAAATACGGATTGAGCGAAAGAAGGGGGTTCAGAAAACTCTGAGTACTTGAAATTAGCTTCTTCTTCAAAGACTGAGCCGGAAAAATCAGTTTCTTCGGAGAATTCGGAGTACTTAAACTCGCTACCTTCGCGAAAGGTACACTTCCGAAATACCGCATCATCTTCAAAGTGAGCGATAAACGTATCATCTTTCCGATCATCGTGGTAATAGGCGATTACATCTCCAAGGAAAGTACAGTTAATAAAGCTAATAGAAGCCTCCACTATACTTTCGTAGGTATCGTTGCTACCAAAACCTAACCAGCTATCAGACGATTCAGTACGCTCACGGTTATCTAGATTGGTCAAATCTAAGTCGCCTGCGATCTCTACATTTTCGTAGGAAACGGACTGTCCCTGATTAATCTGGCGAATAACTTCATCAGCATCAACTCGCTGTTGAGCAAAGCTTACGGTAGCCACAATAGAGAAACTGAATAAAACGAGGGGCAAGAAGAGTAGTCGCATAGTATAAAAGAGTTTGAATAGCACAAGTTTATACTAGAAGGAATTCAATCGGTGTGCCAAGACCAGAAATGCCTCTGAGGTGCCTAAAACAGCGTTCCTTAGCCAGCAAGTTGTTCGGAAGCGGTCAGAAGTGTTCGTAAGCGAACGGTTTCTACCACTTTTCTTTAGCCGATAGTAAGTAGATCACCCTCGCGGGTCAATTGGACTGAAGTAAGCGAACTTTGCGCTGGGCCGGATACTACGTCACCGTTTACATTAAAGACCGATGCGTGACAACTACAGGTAGCATTAGTGCTAAACGTCCAATTTCGGGTACATCCCTGATGGGTGCAACGGCTACTAAAGGCTTTTATGCTTCCACCTACATTAACGAATAAATAGTCTTGGTTAGGATGGAGCACCCATCCGCCATCGTTTTGTAAATCAACAAATGTTGACTCATTCAGATCAATAGTAAAAGTACTATTGCCATCATTAGGAGCTGGATCTTCGTTTTCGCTACAACTTTTCAGGCTGATACCCAAAACAGAGGCAACCGTAGCTAAACTAGCCGATTTTAAAAACGCTCTCTTTTCCATAGTAACAAAGTTGTATGACAGTGAATGAATACACAACAGGATAACGGAACTGTTTGATCAATCTGCTACAAATTCTGCCGATTCATCTCTTTTGTCGCGTGGTCGACGGCTCGGGCAGTCAACGCCATGAAGGTGAGGGAAGGGTTTTGATTACCTACGGAAGTCATACACGCGCCATCGGTAACGAATACGTTCTTACAAGCGTGTAACTGATTCCATTTATTAAGCAACGAGGTTTTTGGGTCATGGCCCATGCGAACGCCGCCCATTTCGTGAATATCTAGGCCGGGGGATTGACCGCTATCCATCGTACGAATATCAGTACAACCCGATTTTTCCAGTATTTCACTTCCCTGCTCCAGAAAATCTTTTAGAACTAGCTCATCGTTGTCTGTATAATCAACCGATACCACCAGTTGCGGAACGCCCCAAGCATCTTTTTCAGTATCGCTAAGGCGGACATGGTTTTCGTACTGGGGAACGGTTTCTCCCTGCATCATCATATACACTTGCCAAGGGCCTGGTTCGCTTAAACGTTCCTTCCAATCGGTACCGAAGCCTTCGTTAATCATACCCCGCTGCCAACTCTGGCGAGAGGCACTAAAGGCGACCATATAACCTCGCAAAAAATCTGTGTCCTGCTGAAACACATTACGGAACGAAGGCATAAACGCCGTAGTGGGTCGTCGCCCGTAGTAGTACTGATCTTCAAAGCCATCGAAGGAGGCTAACATACTGCCTCGGTAGTTGTGAAATGCTACGTAGCGACCCATCAAATCGTTGTCATTACCTAACCCATTGGGAAAACGCGATGAAGTAGAGTTTAGTAAAAGTAAATTGGTGTTCAGTGCCGCCGCATTGACAAAGATAATCCGGGCGAAGTACTCGGTACTCTCTTTAGTTTCCGTATCAATCACGCGCACTCCGGTGGCTTTGCCCAGTTGTTCATCATAGATGATAGAATGTACTACAGAATGAGGTCGTAAAGTCATATTACCCGTTCTAGCCGCCCAGGGTAGGGTAGAGGAGTTAGAGCTAAAGTACCCTCCATAGGGGCAACCCCTATAGCAGTAATGACGAGCTTGACACTGCCCGCGCCCCTGCTGCAAATGAATATCTTGCGGTTCAGTCAGATGAGCGCAGCGACCGATAATTACCTGACGGTCATCGTAGCTTTCCTTCACCCTCTGCTGAATATGTTTTTCCAAGCAGTTCAGTTCAAACGAGGGTAACACCTCACTATCCGGCAGGTTCTTAATACCATCGCGATTACCACTAATGCCGACGAATTTCTCTACGTAGGAATACCAAGAAGCTAAATCTTTATGACGGATCGGCCAATCTACCGCAAAGCCATCCCGAGCGGGAGCTTCAAACTCGTAGTCGCTCCAGCGCTGGGTTTGCCTAGCCCAGATAAGGGATTTGCCCCCAGTTTGGTAGCCCCGAATCCAGTCAAAAGGTTTTTCCTGCACGTAGGGGTGCTCATTATCCTCTACAAAAAAATGTTTGGTATACTGATCGTAAGCGTAGCAACGGTTCACGATGGGATTCGCCTCTTCCGCTGATTCGGGCATTCGTCCTTTGTAAGGCATTTCCCAAGGACGTTTGTTCGCCGTAGGATAATCTTGGAGATGTTTTACCTCCCGGCCTCGTTCCAGCACTAGAGTTTTTAGCCCTTTGTCGCAGAGTTCTTTAGCCGCCCAGCCTCCGCTAATGCCGGAGCCAATAACAATTGCATCGTAAGTGTTTTGATCTTGGGCAGAAATATTCAGATTAGCCATAAAAGCATTGGTAGTGTGTAGTAGGTAAGACTATTCAATAGAAGGCTATAAAAATAGTACTTAAATGATACTACTCCCAATAATGGCTATCGATTAGAACATAAGAAGGAATACATCAGTAAACAGCTATGAATGTTACTCGACAATTGCAGGCTGATCCAGCCATCGTATCGGTTAATGTTCTACTTGAATA
>CAKZPJ010000814.1 GCA_937138955.1 uncultured Flammeovirgaceae bacterium
CCCCAAAAGGACAAGTTAAAATGGGTATCTTACGGTCGCCGCGCGATTGTTTTATTGTTCCTTAGTACTTGGAGATAGTTAAGCTTCTATGTGGATCTCGTTATAGTCTAACCAAGACTTAACCATCCCTATATAGTGCTTCAAATAATTCTGGGTTAGGAATATATTAGACCAATCGTCAAAACGTCGCGATTGTACCCCTAAATAGAATATCCATACGGCAAAACCTGCCAACGGCAATAATTTCCTTTCTTCATCGCTTATAGGTGCACAACTCTCGTACCCCGCAAAAAACCTTTCTAGCTTCACTTTAAATAAATTTTTATCTGGTTCAGTATGAAATAACTGCATAGCGAAGTAAGCAGCGTCAAGTAGCAACCAGCCATTACCACAAAAATCAAAGTCAAAGAGGGTAATAGCTTTTTCGTCAATGTTAAAGTTATCGTACCAAATATCCAGATGTACGGCTCCGTGTCGTAGCTGGTTTATATTAGCCTGACCGAATACATCCACAACATGCGCGCCTGCCTTTTTGACAAATTGCATTTCATTGAGTGACTCAGAATAGTGTTCAGTGGCGTACCGATAAGGATCCTCGGTTAAGACTTTTACGTTATAATTAACTCTCTTCAAAGAATATCCAACTGATACACTATGCAGTTTAGATAGTAAGATACCAACGCTGCAACAATGGTCTTCGCTCAGACTTCTAACTTTCTGTCCTTTAGCGAAAGAGAAAAGAACCGCAAATCGCTCCCCTTCAGGGGCAATTATTCGCTGAATATAATTTCCTGAACTGTCTGATGATGGATACGAAACCATAATGGTATTCTCTTTAAGTATGTTCAGGAATCGAAGCTCCTCCTTAATTTCCATTTCTGACCGCCATCCGTAGCTATAGATTCTAAAAACAAATTGCAAATCACCATCAGCAACCAAATAGCTGTGATTGATTCCAGTTCTCAGAACCTTGCAAATAGCCAGATTGCTTAAGTTGTATTTCTTACGGAGTATCAGAACTAGTGCATCCGGTGCCAAAATAGAACTTACTATTGACGATTCTTTCATTCTAATTTGCTATAGTCAGTCTCAACGAATGTTCGCTTAAAAATTAGTTTTGCACAAAAATTAAATACTGCCAAGGCGGTAGCGTAACTGGATTCTCAGTCGATAGATCATAGGACTGCCCAGTGAAGTAATCAGAGTAAGTACCGTTTACACTGGCATCGGTAAGCTGTAGCTGCTGAGATTCGCCAGAAAAGTTCATAACTCCCAAGACGGTATTATTCTCTTTCTCCCGTTTAAAGGCGTACACCTTGCTCCCTTGATTAATACGTTGCGTAAACCCTCCTAGCCCTCCCGCCCATAGGGCTGGATTTTCCTTTTTCAGAGTTACTAGCTTCGTGTAAAATGGTTGCAACTGCTGGGGGTCGCTCCAATCAATAGTGTCCTTTTCAAAAAATTTCAACCGCTTATCTAATCCTACTTCCTGACCACTGTAAAGCATTGGAATGCCATAAGCCGAGAAGATAAAAGCAGCGAAGGTTTTATGACCATCTCCGTAACGCTCAAACACAGTACCATTCCAGGAGTTTTCATCGTGGTTGGTAATCATGGTCATCCGCAGTGGATGCTGTCCATACTCTTGTAAATCTATCTGAATCCAGTTGGCTAAAGTGTCGGCATTGGCTTCGCCCTTTCCTACTTGGTCAGTCAAATGCAATAGCTCCCAAGCATAAGTTGCGTCAAACTCCAAATGCATACGTGCTCCGTCCCACTCCGCTAGCCAAAATAAATCTTTGATTGGATCAAGCTCAGCAGTCGCTTCTTCCCAGAAATACAGTGGAATTTCGTGTCCGGCGTGGTCACAGCGGAAACCATCAATATCAAGTTCTTCTACCCAGTACTTCATATCAGCAATCATCGCTTGGCGGGTGTCAGGATTGGTATGATCTAATAGAGCAATATCAGTCCAGTCGGCTTCGTACACGATATTACCCGCCTCATCTTGGGCATAATAATCAGGGTGCTCGATAATCCAAGGATGATCCCAGGCAGTATGGTTCGGAACCCAGTCTAAGATCACATACATCCCCATCTCGTGAGCCGTATTTATTAGGTGTTGAAAATCATCTTCGGTACCAAATTCAGGATTTACCGTACGGTAGTCGCTAATAGAATAATAGCTTCCTAGTGGTCCCTTACGATTTTTTTTACCAATGGGCTGTACCGGCATAATCCATAAAATGCCAATACCCATATCCTGCAATCGGGGCAAATCTTCAATAAAGGCCCCAATAGTTCCTTCGGGGGTATGTTGACGAATGTTCACTTCGTATACGGTAAGAGGTGCTGCTTTCTCAGGAAATTGTTTAGTAGTAACTTCTGCCTCTACTACTTCTACTTCATTGGCTGGGCTAGCCTGGGGCTGACAAGCGGCAATAAATAATGTCAGGAATAGTCCCGAGATAATCATTAATTTCATAATAAGTGTAGTGTAATTCCTATTTAAGTTGCAAAATAGAAAATATTTATCAGGAATGGTGCTAATTACTAAGACGAAAAAGTATAGCTAATTTGCTACGTAGTCAATCGTTTGAATCTTACCCAATCATCATTAATTTGTATAATTATCTGCTGAGATTTTTTAAACAAAACCCGCAGTCTATCATTAGTAATAGTACGATTATTCCACGATTTTTTATCTAACTCACGAATCCCTATGAACGAATTAGGAAACGCTACTTTTGAGAATTATGTAGGCCTAGAGCAAGGCTACTCTGAAATGGCTTATCAAATGGTTGCTCATGTACTTACGCTAGGATACGCTGTTATGCTAGCTTCCTTATTGTACTTTGTGCTCACCCTGAAACAGGTTGCCCCTAAGTACCGAATGTCAAATATACTGTCGGTAGTGGTAATGGTTTCAGCTTTCTTACTGCTTTACGTGCAGGCGCAAAACTGGACTACTGCCTTTGAATTCGATATTGAACGAGGTAAATATTACCTCGCTTCCGGTGCCGACTTATTTAACAACGGCTACCGCTACTTAAACTGGTTGATTGACGTACCCATGCTATTGTTCCAGATTTTGTTCGTGGTGTCACTAACCAAGAGTAATTTTTCCAGTGTGCGAAATCAATTTTGGGTATCTGGTACGCTGATGATTGTCACTGGCTATATCGGTCAATTCTACGAAGTGACTGACTTTATAAAATTTGCCATCTGGGGAGCCATCTCTACTGTGTTTTTTGGCCATATTCTGTGGTTAATGCGTAAAGTAGTTCGCGAAGGAAAGGAAGGAATTCCAGCTAACGCTAAAAGTACGTTGAGTGCCATTTGGGTATTGTTCTTAGTTTCCTGGATGCTGTATCCTGGTGCTTACCTTATGCCCCATTTACTAGGTATCAATGGTGCGTTTTTTAATGAAATCGGAGTAGTAGCTCGAGAGATCACCTACACTATTGCTGATATATCGTCCAAAGTAATTTATGGAGTACTACTAGGAGTAGCCGCTCAACAATTGAGTAAAGCCGAAGGATACGTATACGAAAGTCAAGACGCAGAAAAATTCAAGGCTTAGTTCTAGACAGACAGTACTTTATCATTCTATTGAAGGTTAGCTAATGAGTATAGATCTTATTAGCTAACTTTTTTTATTTCCAGTCAGCCACAATCACAAAATGGGTTAATATCAAATTTGGCTGTATTTCTTGCAGATAATTAGCCGTTTAAACTAAGAGCGAAGTAAATAAACAAATCCAGCAACGCTCAGTGCTACTCCGGCGGCCACTGCTGCTGTTGTTCCCCGGTGCGTAGTTGCCTGCACTTCCAGGCTATCACCCTTAGCTTCATCGTCAAATGAGCCATGAGCACCCCGGTCTTCAGAAATTGGTTCCCATAAATTATTTGGGCGGTCGAAATCCTCTGGCTGATCGGTTTGCTGTCCTGAGTAGCCTACTTTGGCTAAGAAACGATCTAGTACAGCGGGAATAAAAGTGTTACCTAATGATGTTTGCAGCGGTCCCATTCCCACAAATACTGAGCGACGTTTGTTATGAGCAGCATAATAAATAGCGCGAGCCGGTACTTCGGGCTGGTAAATTTTACCCATTGGTTTACCTTTTTTCGGCAAGCGAGATTTCACCCAGTTAAACTGCGTGGTATTGATAGCTGATAGATGCACCATAGTGAGATGTACATTGCTGTCATCATGAAACAATTCGGAACGAACTGAATCAAAAAAGCCATTAGTAGCATGTTTGGAAGCACAGTACGCTGATTGAAGAGGAATTCCTCGATAGGCTAATGCGGAGCCAACCAGTACAATAGTGCCTTGGTTACGCGGTTTCATTCGCTTAAGAGCAGCCATTGTTCCGTAGACCATCCCTAGAAAAGTAACATCTACTACTCGCTCAAATTCTTCGGCAGTCATTTGCTCAAAGGGAGAAAATACACTTTGCATAGCGTTATTCACCCAAACATCAATTGAACCGAATGTGTCTTCTACCTGCTGGGCGGCACTTTCTACCTGAGCATGGTCCGATACATCAGTTCTAATAACTAAAGCTTCGCCACCTAAGGCTTCCACGTCACGACGGGCTCCTTCTAGTCCTTCTTCTCCGCGAGCAAGCAGAGCGACCTTATATCCGCTTTTGGCAAATGCACGGGCGGTAGCGCGACCTACTCCGCCAGAGGCTCCGGTGATGACTACTACCGGAGAAGCAATACGTTCAGGCATAAACAGTTGGATTATGTAAGTTTAAAAAATATGTATACGTAAAAATACGCTGAGTGGATATATTCCTACTCATTATTAGTATCACCCGGCTGATCCTGACTTTCAGGCTCTACAAAGCTCAAATTATAAAGTACCATAATCAAAATAATGAGAGGTACTACGTGCAGTACAAAATCTTGGTGAAGATCTAAAAATAACAGCACATCATTTAGGTTATACAAATTGAACCATTCCATATTACTAAAAATTATTTACCTACTAAATAAAAAAATACCTACTAACTAGTAGTAATATAAGGTATTCTGATGCAAAATATTGTATCGTCAGCTTATTCAAGCTTCATTATGCTGTAATAAAAAAGTATAATTATCGATTATAAAAAAATAATCTATTGTGTATAAGATTAAAATTGACTGTATACGGAATAATATTCTGATAGCTATGAAGCATTATAGGATGTAAGCAAGTTGGCAAGTTGGTTTTCTAGAAATATTCTAATACTAAAATTGCTTATTATACAATATTCCATTTCAGTATTTCTCATCTATAAAAGAGGGTAAGTGTACTATTTCACCAAACTTCCTACTGAAATACTAGCTTGCCAGTCCGTGTAACTACTTGGCTTTGCTGACTATAGAGATAAAAGCGGAAAGGATATATACCAGGCATTAAAGTAAATAGAACATCAGTAGCCTATGAACGACGAATAACCGGGCTTTAGTCGTGCTAATTAATATCTCCTTGCCACTTAGATAGAAGGAAAATAATCGTCTAAAAAGCTGTATCCGATGATTAGACTACAACAGAGAGGGTGCTACTCTCTGCTTTTCTTTTTCTTAATAGCATCGCGAATACGGGCAGCACTTTGGTAGTCTTCTTTAGCCAGCAGCTTGGCTAACAAAGCTTCCAGTTTCTCTAAAGGATAGTCAGAAAAGGGTCCTTTTTTATCTACTACGGCTGATACATTTGAAGCAAAACCTGCCGTACCAAGCACCTCAGAAGTAGTATAAATAGGACAAATAAATCGCACTGATAGTGCTATGGCATCAGAACTTCGCGCCTCTATTATAATAGTTTTACCTGATGGGCTCTTTAGTTTAAGCTGGGCGTAGAACATAGTTTCCTCCAGCTTGTAAATAAATACCTCTTCCAGTGTAGCCTGAAGAGCCTCTAATGTTTGTTTAAACAAATCATGAGTGAGCGGACGCTGTGGACGCATATTTTCTAAGGCCATAGCAATAGCTTGGGCTTCAGCCTTACCAATAATAATCGGTAAACGGCGTTTGCCAGAACGCTCTTCTAATATCAAAGCGAAATTACCAGGGTGAGATTCACTATCGGTAAGAGCTACTACATCTATCGCTATCTTTTCCATAGTCAGTACCTTACTATCTACACGCAATTAAAATTGTTTGAAACGAATACTGGAGTCCATTAATGGTTGTCGATCAATACGATGCGATGGTTGCCCGTATCAGCAATAGCCATTGTACCTTCTAGTATAGCTACTGAAAATGGCCAGTACAGCGTATTACTGGTACCATTGATCGTTTCAGCATTTTCGCTACCTGTGGCGAAATCTCTAGGACCAATTAAGCTATCAGCGGATTGATTATGCTGTTGAGGCACTTTGTTATATTGTAGCAGTCGGCTATTTCCGGTGTCGGCAACCCATAAACCATTTTCGCTAAAGCAACTGTCGTAGCACCAATTTAAGGTATTGGCCATAGGGAATAACCCGAACTGGTTTTGACCATTAGCCTCCCAATCGGGCTGACCGACAATGACAGAAGCAGGTTGATCAAAACCATGTTGCCAGTGCTCCCACAATAGTACTCGATAGTACTGAGTATCAGTTATAGCTAGTTGCCCTTGCGGACCAATTTCGACCGAGTAGGGCCAAATTGGTTGAGTATGGTCGTAGTCGCGCTCCTGAAAACTAGTCTTGCCAATCAGCTTATCCGCGGGAGTATTATTTTCAACGGGCATTTGATCATAGTAAAGAACGCGGCGGTTGCCCGTATCAGCTATCCAAAAATGCTTGCCATCGGAAGTAAGTCCGTAAGGCCAATACAAAGTATGTTCAGAAGGAGGCTTCCCCACTCCTCGCTGATTAGGCTCATTACTTGAGAAGTCCGTTTGCCCCAGTACCACATCAGCGGGTTGACAGGGTTGTGTAGGAAACTCATGCCAAATGAGCACCCGGTGGTTCCAGGCATCGGCTATGGCTAATACTTTTCCGTCGCTCCATAGCCCAGAGGGGTACTGTAGGGTGGAAGCACTAACTTTGCTGCCTTGGTTACGTCCGGTACCTGTAGCTGCATCTTGCCCAAGAACTATATCTGGTGATTGAAATTCTTCAGTAGGTAACTGATTCCAGATAAAAACCCGATTTTGTCCGGTGTCTGATACTAGTAATTTATTATCTGACAAGTATACTCCACGCGGGGCTAAGAATGGGCTGTCGGGGGCGCCTTTAAAGATACGAAGCTTATTGTTAGTATCGGGGAGATGAATGGCCATAGCTAACAGATTCGGGGAAGTTGCTCACCTGCTAACATATTAACTACCCGGCGACCACCAATGCCACTAGTCAAGATAACTTGGCGCAGATGCTCATTGGTTACTTCACCAATACAGGCTGATTGTGGAAACCCGTTCGCTCGCAATTGCTCCAATGCCGCTGCATAAATATCTTCCGCAACGATTGCTAAGAAAAGTCCTTCGTTGGCTACGTAGAGGGGGTCAAGCCCTAACAATTCGCAAGCTCCGGCTACCTGTTCATCTACCGGAATTGCTGGCTGCTGTAGATCTACACCTAAATTAGCACTGCGGGCAATTTCGTTGAGAACGGTACCAACTCCACCTCGGGTTGGGTCACGCAGCAGGTGTAGCGATGAGCCAAACTCGTCTAAAAGATCTTTTACTGGCTGATGCAGCGGAGCAGAATCAGTCTGAATCTCCGTTTCAAACTCTAGCCCTTCTCGTACCGACATAATCGCCATTCCGTGGTTCGCTAGTGATCCGCTAACAATAATTTTATCACCCGCTTGTACTCGGTTGATACCAATACTAGCTTGTTCGTGTACTTTGCCAATTCCAGCAGTGTTGATAAATAGCTTATCGCCTTTGCCTCGCTCCACAACCTTGGTATCTCCAGTTACCACTTTTACTCCCGACTGCTGGCAGCACCGCTGAATCGTTAGCAAAACTTCCCACAGCTCGGTCATGGGCAAGCCTTCTTCAATAATCAAACTTAGTGAAAGATACTGGGGCGTAGCCCCGCACATCGCTAAATCGTTGATTGTTCCGTTTACGGCCAAGTCACCAATATTACCACCCGGAAAAAAGAGCGGAGAAACCACGAAGCTGTCGGTCGTGAATGCGGTGTTTCCTTCTATTTGGAGCTGCGCTCCATCATGACGCTCACTCGCCGATTCATCAGAAAATAGGTTGAGTATTACGTCATCCAGTAGCTTATTGGTCAGTAAACCACCGCTGCCGTGTCCCATAGTGACCACATCAAAGTCAAGAGTTGGTAAGGGGCAGTTAAGTTGCATTCGGAATTGGGTCATAGCCGATTGTTAGGCTTGCTGGTAATGATAATAGGCCGCGCAAGCTCCTTCGGAAGAAACCATAGGTGCGCCAAGTGGATTGGAAGGAGTACAGGCTTGGCCAAACTGAGAACACTCAAAAGGTTTATTTAGCCCTCTCAGCACCTGGCCTGCAATACAGTCTTTACATTCTTGAGCATGATGAATATTGACCGAGAATTTTTTATTAGCATCGAAAGCCGCCAATTCAGGACGTACTTCGTAACCACTTTGCGGAATGGTACCGATGCCTCGCCACTCGCGGTCGGCAATTTGGAATACTTGCTCAATGGCTTTCTGCGCCGCTAAATTGCCTTCGGGCCGAACAACTCGTTTGTACTGGTTTTCCAAATCGTACTGATCGCGCTCTAACTGCCGGATGGTCATCAGAATACCTTGCAATAGATCAACGGGTTCGAAGCCAGTTACGACGACCGGAACTTGGTATTTTTCGGCAATTGGATAATAGGCATCGATACCCATAATGGTACAAACGTGGCCCGCTGCCAAAAACCCCTCAATTACGTTTTCATCATCAGATAAAACCGCTTCCATTGCGGGCGGTACCAGCACATGCGAAGCTAAAATAGAGTAGTTGGTTAACCCAGCCCGTTGGGCGTGCAACACCGAAAGGGCATTAGCGGGGGCCGTTGTCTCAAACCCTACGGCGAAAAAGACTACTTCCCGATCAGGGTTCTCTTTAGCCAGTTTAACGGCTTCTAACGGCGAGTAAAGAATGCGAACCTCTGCGCCTTTAGCTTTGGCCTGCAGCAGACTGCGTTCCGAACCAGGTACTCGCAGCATATCACCAAAAGAACAAAGGATTACATCTTTCTCTTCAGCTAAATAAACGGCTTTATCGATCAAATGAAGTGGCGTGACACAAACCGGGCATCCGGGGCCGTGTACCATGGTGATTTCGTCGGGAAGCAGACCCAAAAGGCCATTTTTCACTAAGCTATGAGTTTGCCCACCGCATACTTCCATAATCGTCCAGGGACGGGTCACAGTTTTGCTTATCTCTGCCAAATAGGATTTAGCCAGCTCGGGGTCGCGGTATTCGGTTAGGAATTTCATGTTCGTTAGGTTATTATTTTTTCTACATCAGACTGCCAGCCACTGGGTCGCCAGCCGAATAAAGGTTTTTGCCAGAATCTAGTTTTGCGATTCTTCTTCGTATCTCCATACTCCGATTAACCTTAAAGATCAATCGTCTTAGCCAGTTTCGTTCACTTAATAAGAGAAGCGTGTACTCGCCAATAACTTCTTCTTTTATCTCAGCTACTTTACGTTGGTAGTCGCTGGTTTGCTTCCACCGTTCTCTACCGTCCGATGTGATTCTGTTATCTTGCATGATAGATATTGTAAGATGAGCAACCTTCTTCTGTCAGACTTCCGGGTTTAGTTCGTCTAGTTCACCAACTTCCTTGAGATATTGGAAGGTTTCTTTCGCTTCTTTTTCGTCTACCACGCTAATGGCTACTCCTACGTGAACCAGCACGTAGTCACCTTCCTTCGCGTGAGGAACCATCTCGAGGGTAGCTTCTTTGGTGATACCACCAAAAAGCACCTGAGCCATTCGCACCGTACCATCGTATTGCATTTCTACTGACTTTATCTTTCCGGGAATTGCTAAACACATAAGTTTCTAATTGAAGGTTGACAGTGAGTTTATGTTCAAATTATAATATAATAATGCTTTTTTGGCACAATCACCAAGCTTCAGTTGATTCATTCTTCGCCAGGACAACTCGAGATTTTTGTTGTATTTGATAGTACGCCAGTTGACCGAAAGAAATATTCTCATCGTTAGGTGAAAGTTGTTGATGAAAATATAATTTGAGGTCGTCATTTGTTAGGTCACAAATCATATCTATCAATAGAGCATTTTGAAAGACTCCTCCGCTCATCGCTACTTTCTTCACATTCAATTTTTCAGCTACCTGCCTGATGCAATCGGCTAGTGAATAATGAAAGCGAGCGGCAATGAATCCGCTACTGTGTGCTCTTCTATCTTTAACAATGCCATCTACAACCGTTTGATGAGGAACCGTTTCCCTGATATCAGCCCCGTTGAAGTAACTGCTTAACTTCTCATAGCCGTGATGTTGAATGTAATCAGTCGCTAATGTTTCCAATAACAGCGCGGCTTCACCTTCGTAGCTAGCTCGATCAATTAAATCTAATAGGCTGGCTACCCCATCAAATAAGCGACCAACACTGGATGTTTTTAAGCCGTCTTGTTGTTGCAACTGATAGGTATAGTGCTTCCACTGTACCGAAGAAAACTTTTCTCTGACAATATTGCTTCCGTTGGTTAGCGACATAGCCGACAGGCGAGGTTCTCGCGCCATTTTATCGCCCATTAAATGCGGAAAATAGTCGAGATGGGCTATCCGTTTGAAAGAGTAGTCATTATACAAAAAGAATTCGCCACCCCAAATTTGCCCATCATTGCCCAATCCGGTTCCATCCCAAATTACCCCCAGTACCGGTTCATCGGTATCAATTAGTTGGTTTTCCCCCAGCACTGCTGAAAAATGGGCTTGGTGGTGCTGAATCGTTTCTACCGATACTTGAAATTCTTTAGCTAGCTCATTTCCGAATTGACTAGAAAAGTACTGAGGATGCTGGTCAGTCAGTATTACCTCCGGCTTTGAATCAAATAGCTCGAGCAAGTGAAATAGCACTTTACGATAACTTTCCTGCGAATCGTAACTACCCAAATCACCTAGATACTGGCTAACGTACTGATTTCCATAGTGCGTGTAGGCGAAGGTACTTTTAAGATCGCTACCCATCGCCAGAATATTTTTGTTGGGAATTAGTGGCTCAGGTAGCACCAACGTGGGAGCCATTCCTCGGGAGCGACGTAGCATAATTTTCTGCTTCCTCTTTGGGCTAAATCGAACCACCGAATCATCTTGAGGAACGACGATTTCTCGGTTATACGTCAGACGAAAATCTACTAATGACGATAGTTGACGTTCGGCATTTTCTTCAGTATAAATAATAGGCGAACCACTAATGTTCGCGCTGGTAGCCACAAGAGGGTGGTCAACCTCCCGCATCAGCACCTCGAGTAGCGGAGCGTAAGGCAACATCACCCCTACCTGCTGTAAATTGGGAGCAATCTCCTGGAGAGCCAGCCGCTGAAACGCCAATTGTCGCTTCATCGCATTAGTTACCGGAAGCAGTACAATCGGAGCCACTGAACCCGTTAGTAGCTCTACTATTTCATCGCTTACCGGAGTATCCTGTTGTAATTGTGCCAATGAAGGGTACATTACTGCCAAGGGCTTGGTCGGACGATGTTTCCTCTTTCGCAGTGTGCTCAACACTTCTGAATTAGTAGCATCGCAAACTAGCAGATAACCTCCTACTCCTTTGACAGCGATAATCGCCCCGTCACGCACCTTTTCAGCAACCTGGTTAATGACTAATGATTGATGATTAGTGTCTAAGCTATTTTCAGAATCATACAGCGAAAGAGTAATCGGACACTGAGGGCAAGTATTGGCTTGAGCGTAGTAGCGTCGGTCGAAAGGGTTATCGTACTCTTGCTGGCAATCCGCACAAAAATCAAACGGCGCCATTGCGGTAGTTGCCCGATCGTAAGGCAGTTCTTTAATAATAGAATAGCGAGGGCCACAATGCGTGCAGTTGGTAAAGGCGTATTGATAACGACGGTTCTCTTCTTGGTGTGATTCAGATCGGCAGTTTGGGCATAAGCCGATATCAGGTGTTAGCAAAACGTCCCGACGGCGAGTGCTTTCACTGTGAACAATTGAGAACGCATCAAACTCCTTAAAAGCTACTTCTTGAATACTATAATTAGTAATTCGGGCTACTGCCGGATGTTCCTCAAGAATAGCTTCCAGCAGTATTCTTGCTACCGACTCCGTTGCATTCACCAGAACCCGCACTCCATCGCTACGATTACTTACCTGGCCGGTAAGGTCGAACCGCTGGGCAAGTTGATACACGAAGGGGCGGAATCCCACTCCCTGCACCTGTCCTTGGATATGAATTTGATAGGTTGGCACAAGAATTTATACAGCTGCTTCCTGGGTTTGTGCTTCTCTTTTTTCTTGAACCTTATCTAGTAACCACTGGCACCAATCATCAATGCCCTCGCCGTTGGTACTAGAAATTTGCAGAACTTCTATGTTAGGATTTACCTCGCGGGCATCCTTCACTACCGCTTCTACCGAAAACGGTAGGTACGGCAACAAATCAGCTTTAGATACCAGCATTAAGTCGCTGGTCAGAAACATGCGGGGATACTTCTTGGGCTTATCATCTCCCTCGGTAGTAGCCATTAGCGTTACCCGATAATCTTCGCCGAGGTCAAAAGAAGCGGGGCATACCAGGTTTCCCACATTTTCAACAATTAGCAGCTCTACTCCTTCCAGATCAACCTGATCCATCGCTTGCCAAACCATTTGAGCTTCCAGGTGGCAGATACCACCAGTTACAATTTGCAGAGCTTCTACTCCCGCATCGCGAATTCGGGTGGCATCTCGTTCGGTTTCCAGATCACCCACCAGCACCTTTATTTTCACCTGATCACTAATGCGGCAGGCGGTTTCCTGCAACAAAGTGGTTTTTCCACTGCCGGCTGATGAGGTAATATTAATCATTAGAATATTTCGCCGCTGCATCTCCTTGCGGATATTTTCAGCCACAAAATCGTTGGCTTTCAACAGGTTAAGTGAAGTGTTTTCACACTGTACGCTTCCTCTCGCTCCCTTGCTTGATTTTTCTATTGCCATAACTGTAGGTTGTTGTTTGTTAATTACTGATTGTTATCGGGTTTTGGAAGTTAGGGATTAGGTATTGGGATACGGAGACCGGAAACCGGAGTCCGAAAAAGTGAACAGCAATACTAGTTTCTTAACTTCTGCCTTCCATCCTTCATCTTTCCAGTTTCTACCCCACCCATTTTCCATTACTCATCAGCCATTCTTTAAATTTTTCATATATCATATTTTTATTGCTAACTGCTAA
>CAKZPJ010000815.1 GCA_937138955.1 uncultured Flammeovirgaceae bacterium
GTAGCCCAAAAGGCGTGTTTGTAGCACGAAGTAACAACTCAAACAGCTTCTTAAAACGATCCAAGCGGCGTCAGTAAATCCGGTATACTTATTTAGGCAGGGGTAATTTCTTGGGCTTACACAAAGTTTTTTCATGCTGCTTCTTTTCTAATTTTACAACTAACTAGCCGGTACTAGCATTGTCCATATGATTAGAAAGAATATCTTCCAGATACTCTCGGTTGTTGGCTAAGCGAGGGACTTTGTTTTGCCCGCCCAGCTTTCCCCGGCTCTTCATCCAGCGGTAAAACGTACCCGAAGGAGCCACGTGAACTAAAGGAATATCTACCGCTAGAGAATTCTCGCGTTTAGCACGATAGTCGGAGTTTAGCTTTTGGAGCGTTTCGTCCAGAATGTGAGTGAACTGACCAATAGATTCCGGGGGGTGAGTGAACTCAATGATCCACTCGTGTCTACCTTTGTTGCTTTCGCCCATGTACTGGGGGGCAGCAGTAAAGTTTTCAATAAGGGCACCGCTTTGTCGGCAGGCTTCAGCTAATGCTTGCTCGGCATTTTCAATTACTAGTTCTTCTCCAAAAGCATTAATAAAATGTTTGGTACGACCGGTAATGCGGAATCGGTAGGGCAGGATGGATGTGAATCGAATGGTATCGCCAATTTTGTAGCGCCAAAGTCCGGCGTTAGTACTAATTATAATAGCGTAGTTTTTACCGACTTCTACTTGGTCAATAGTTAAAGTCTGAGGATGCTCCTGCTCAATTTCGTCCATCGGAATAAACTCGTAAAATATTCCGTAGTCCAGCATCAATAGCATCTCAGTTGAGTCCCTCTGATCCTGGATGCCAAAAATGCCCTCAGTAGCATTATAGGTTTCGGTATAGTGCATCTTATCCGAAGGAATCAGCTTCTGAAACAAGTCACGGTAGGGAGTAAAGGAAACTGCCCCGTGAAAAAACACCTCCAAGTTGGGCCACACTTCGTGAACGTGTTGGGCGTTCTTTAGCTCCAAGATACGCTGCAAGATTACAATAGTCCAGGTGGGTACGCCGGCCATGGCGGTAACGTTCTCATCGACTGTCGATTGAGCAATCTTTTCTACTTTTTCCTCCCAATTATCCATCAGCGCAATTTCCATACTGGGAGTACGAGTAAACTGAGCCCAGAGAGGTAAATTTTTCATCAGCACTGCCGAAACATCACCGGTGAACGATTCAGCATTCTGATCGAGCTGATTAATTTGCTGACTACCGCCGATAGTCAGGGTCTTCCCGGCAAACATCTTGGTAGACGGATAATTGTTGGCGTAGATAGAAACTAAGTCTTTGCCGCCTTTAAAGTGGCAATCGTCTAGTGCTTCCTGGGAAACGGGGATAAACTTACTAGTAGCGTTAGTAGTACCTGAGGATTTGGCAAACCACTTAATCCGTCCGGGCCATAGCACATTTTCCTCGCCGTGCATTAAGCGATCAATATAAGGAAAAAAGCGTTCGTAATTCACAATCGGCACCCGCTCCTGAAACTGCTGTACTTGAGAAATATCCTGGAAGCCATATTGCTTGCCAAATGCAGTATCTTTGGCCGTTTTTATAAGGTATTGGAAAACATCAAGCTGAACATCGTGGGGATACTTTAGAAAGAGTTCAATCTGATGAATGCGTTTTTTCATCAGCCAGGTCAGTACAGAATTTACAATCTCCATACACTCAGATTTTTCGCTTTAGCTCAAAATGTTTTCCTAGGTAAACCCTTCGAACCTGCTCATCGTTAGCAAGGTCTTCGGCACTGCCTGCTTTAAGTAATCGGCCTTCAAACATCAAGTATGCTCGATCAGTAATGGAAAGCGTTTCGTTCACATTATGGTCGGTAATTAGAATGCCAATATTTTTGTTTTTTAACTGAGCGACAATACTCTGTATCTCTTCTACCGCAATAGGGTCAACCCCGGCGAAAGGCTCATCTAGTAGTACAAACTTAGGATCTACGGCTAATGCCCGGGCAATTTCGGTACGACGACGTTCTCCGCCGGATAGTACCATTCCCATATTTTTTCGTACGTGGGTGAGGCTAAATTCCTCGAGCAGGGCATCTACTTTGTCGTGGCGTTCGGCTTTTGATAGACCTGAGGTCATTTCCAGTACCGCCATAATATTATCTTCCACACTCAACTTGCGAAAGACAGAAGCCTCTTGAGCTAGGTAGCCAATCCCTCGTTTGGCCCGCTTGTACATAGGTAAATCCGTTATTTCCTTATCATCCAGGAATATTCGTCCTTCGTTGGGCTTAATTAAGCCTACAATCATATAGAAAGAAGTTGTCTTTCCAGCACCATTAGGGCCAAGGAGTCCTACAATTTCTCCCTGTTGCACATCAACCGAGATATGATCTACTACCGTTCGCCGTTTGTATTTTTTTACTAAGTTTTCTCCTCGTAATAACATGAACCTTAATCAGTATGGGGTGTAAAGGTACTGCTAACTAACGAATTTTTTAGGGAATAGATATAGAAAGGGGGAGAAGGCTACAGATATTCAGCTAGTGCGGTGTTTAGCTTAATATCGACCGAGACTTTTCTTCTTTGCTTCTTTTGTACGGCATTAGAAAGAATGGTCTGAAATGTGGTATCTCTTGCCACGTACTTAATAGATAAATGGTGATTATACTAATAACTAACCTCGTGTTCTTCATCGATTAGGTTGATATAACATCCTTCGTGAGCAGCATCGTAGTTATAGCGAGTACGATAGAACAACCAATACTTAGAAGCTGTTTGAGTTATATATTTTTTGATTTACTAGGAGAGTGTTTTTTTGTCAATCTAGTGCTCTTTTTGAGTAGCGTAGCCTACGCTATGGTGCCAGAAAAAGCCGACGAGTGGCGGAAAAAGATTCCTAAGAAACAAGAAGAGTTAACTCAAACAGCTTCTTAGAATATCTTTCAAGATTTAGCAAAGAAGAGTCAGGGTGCTAGGGGTGCATAACAAAATGTCGTTAGGCTGCTTGTTTGATCATTTGTTGAAGTTCGTGCCATCGGTTGCTCATGCGCAATACCCTAAGATTTAGTACACACTGCGCCCCATGGCGCGTCCATCGCTGCCCGGAAAGCTTCAAACGTTGCTGGCTCAGCGTGCGATGAGCTGCTTCTATGGCACCAGAACCGATACACCAACCACGGGCTAAATAGCTCGGATAGTCCATGCGGTAAGCATTGCTATGATAATAGTTTAGTAAGTTGTCTCGCTGCTTTTCTAGGGTTTTGTTGTGTTTGGGGAGTGACTGAATACTATCTATGACCGGAGCTATCCCTTGTTCCAGTAGTTGTTCACCTACCTGCTCGATCCATTCGCTAGCGAGTTGATTTTCAGAGAAGTAAGCGACTGCGAACTGTCCTAAATGCTCTTTAGCATGGTAATAATCTAGTATCTGGCTCGCCTTTGGATAAGCTGCATGGATCCAATTGGCAATCCAGGGGGCACCATCGCTAATGAAGACCAATCGGTCAGCTAAAGGCTCGTACTTATCAGTCACTACGCTCATCTTAGCTTCAAAATCTTGGTGGTTGCCTAGATGGGCTACATACTCTGAATGATGGACTGCACCCCGCTCTGAGGTAGAAACGTAACGGGTCTGACTACTAAAAACCCGACCCAGTTTGGCTTCTTGCCAGCCTTGCTCACGTGTCAAGAGCATCCCCCCATCCACCTGGGCATACATCACTTGGTCCTCTTGTAGGACTTCATCCTCTGTAGTGTGCTCTAGTAATTCACCCACCAGAGTACCATAGCGAGTAGTTAGACGGTGTATCTGCATAGCATTAGTCTGAGTACCTAACAACTTTTCTAGTATCTCGCTGGCTTGTTGATAACACGTATGCTGCCCCATATAAATGAGCATTTCTTGAAAGTAAGGACTCACGCTGCTGTGAGCTAATGCTTGGTGGAAGGGGTGAGACTGATTGATCTGGATCACGCCATACCGGGTCCGAGCTTTTTTTTCCTACGCCTATCATTAGGTAGTCTACTGATGCTATGTTCTAGCAACTCGCGGTTCAAATCCTGCATGATACTATCAAAACGCTTTTCGTACTCGTAGAAACTGTTCTCGCTTTGCAAACTTTGAAGAGCTTCCCACTTGGACTCAGCTAACTGTAGATATTCCTCTTTGGTCATCACTTTTTAGCGGCAAGTTAATAATTCTACATTACCTTCGCGACAAAACGTTATGCACCC
>CAKZPJ010000816.1 GCA_937138955.1 uncultured Flammeovirgaceae bacterium
TAGAAAAGACTGACCGAATTTGTTTTTCAGATCGTACCACACTGAATGAATATGATTGGGCTGGCCGCTGCGGTTATCGAACTCGATCAAAAAATCAGAACTTTGAATACGATAGTAAATAGGCGCACCGGGATCCGTTGATCCCGACCAGGCAAAAGTCAAATCATCCGGTAATCCACTTTCCCACCCCGCTAAGTAGGCTTGAGCAGCCGCCTCTTCAAAGGTGTTCACGTAATGTTCAATAATTTGCATCACCATCTGCTGCTGCATTTCACTCATATCCTCAACGGGTAGCCCCGCCGGACTTTGCGTATGCGGTTCATCGCCCGTTCGTGTCAGAATGTCTTCATATAACTCTTCAGATATAATAGCTTCCTGCTGCTGATCTTCATTTAATGACTGCATTAGCGCTCGGCTTACATTGGCAGGAACACCCAGTATTTCTAGGCCTGCAAACGGACCATCGGGCACTACGGCAGGGTCAGCTCCCAGGAAGAGCGGAGTCGTCGCTACTTTTCCGTCGATAAATGAAACGTTTACCGACAAATGATGCCCCTCTAACTGCCAAGCCCAATTCTCAGTAGTAGACGGGTTTCCGAAAACGGTTACCCAATAGTTACCCTGTCCGTAATAAAGTGCCGTAGGATTATTAGCTTTCTCCCGATCGCGCTTGCGTCGTTCATCGTTCCAAAAAATCCAGTTTATCTGAAGATAGCCTAAGTCACTTAAGCTAGTTCGTAGCAATTGCTGGACTAATTTCTTTTGAGCATCGTCCATCTCCTTGAGCGGAATTCCTTTGCGAGGATACTCATTAATAGGCAGGTTATTCCATTCCTGCCGATCAGCATCGTCAAATGTAAGCAGAATGTCCGAACGTCGCTCTCGGTCAAAGCTCATTAGCAGTTTCTCAGCATCGGCTACCGAAGTAGCAATAAAAGAATCTACCGTCTCAGTGGTAGGCTGTGCGAAAACATTGCTGGTTAACAATATGGCGAAGATTAACAGCAGCGGTTTAAATGTTAAGTTGTTCATTATTATGTAGCGTCTTGGTTGTATCGTCTAAATTACAAATTAGGAATCTTTATACGAAGGCTTATCAGAAAGACCATCATTTTGATCATAATTTTTTGTGGTTCCATCAGCTATCTCTATGTCCGATTATTTACGTCCTACTAATGTAGTCACTTAGCCGCCACCATTTTTTTTAAGGAAGGTAAATCCAACTCATTCCACTACTTCGTAAGTATGTTAGTCAAGCAAATTTTTCAGTTGGCTAGGTCGGATTAGTTACCTTCTTATTCCGCACCACTTCTAAAATTTTTAATCTAAAAACGAGTAAAATGTCAAAAGCAATTTCCAATCAATCTACTAACAACTCGCGGCGTCAGTTTCTGGCGTACAGTAGCGCAACCCTCACCGCTTCCGGTTTATTACTTCTAGGTTGTAAAGACGACGAAGAACCTATGCCCGACAACAGCTTGGGTGCTCCCTCCAATTTAATGGCGGACAATGCCACCGAAGGACAAATTATTCTGAACTGGACCGATAATACTGACGACGAAGATGGTTTTTCGGTAGAGCGATCTACTAGCATGGACAGCGGTTTTGCCGAAGTGGGCACCGTCGGAGCTAGCATTACTACCTACACCGATACAGGCTTAGACGCTGGAACTCAGTACTACTACCGGGTGAGAGCGACTCGGGGAATGGACGTATCGCCTTATTCGAGTGTAATTAATAGCACCACAGCGTCTATCGTGGCCAGTTTAGGAGCGGGCGATGTAGGCATCTTAAACTACGCCTACGCCCTAGAGCAGTTAGAAGCTGCTTTCTATACGCAAGTGTTGGATGGCGGTTACTACGATGGAGCGCCAGAAAATGAGAAACAAATTATGGCTGACTTACAGAAGCACGAAGTAGCTCACCGGGAGTTCTTCAAAGCTGCAATACCGGCTGATGCCGTAATTCCTGCTTTAGAAGTAGACTTCAGTGCTATTGATTTCGCTAGCCGCGACAGTGTGTTAGGTACCGCCAAAGTATTTGAAGACTTGGGAGTTTCGGCATACAACGGAGCTGGACAGTTTTTGGAAAGCGCAGACTTTTTACTACTAGCCGGAAAGATCGTATCAATAGAAGCCCGCCATGCTTCCGCTATTCGTGACTTGATTAATCCTGGTTCAGCCGATTTTGCCGGTGACGATATTATTAACGATTCCGGATTAGAGATTACCCGTTCTTTCGCTGATGTACTTGAAGCGGCCGGAGGGTTCATCACTACCGAGATAGATGCTAGTGGACTACCTTCGGAAAGTGGATTTCAGGTAACTGTATAATCATACTCTATCATCTGAATTTTTAAAGTAAAACTGTAATTACATGAGCATTATAAAAATATTAGACTTATTCGAGACTGGCGAAATGAATAAAGAGGAATTGGATACCTTCAATTCCCGACGAGACGCCTTCAAAAAGTTAGGAAGTTTCAGCAAGAAGCTTTCAATGGCCGCCTTACCTACCGCCGTTGTAGGCTCACTACCCCAAGTAGCTTTCGCCCAATCTACCGGAGTGCTAGACGTGCTTAACTATGCCCTCACGTTAGAACACTTAGAGTATCGATACTACCAAATGGGAGTAGACGCGGCCGGACTTATTCCAGCCGACGATTTCGCGGTATTTGATCAAATTCGTAAGCACGAATTAGCCCACGTTGTCTTCTTGCAAGATACAATCACTGCTTTAGGAGGAACGCCCGTAGATGAGCCAACCTTTGATTTCACTGCGGGGGGTGCATTTCCCAATCCGCATGACCCGTCTAACTACGCCATATTTATGGCACTGGCTCAGGGATTTGAAGATACCGGAGTGCGGGCGTACAAAGGGCAAGCCGGAGCATTGCAAGCGGCGGCTGAAAGCGAAATGATGAATACTGCTCTAACCGCAGCGCTAAGTATTCACGGAGTAGAGGCCCGCCACGCTTCTCAGGTACGACG
>CAKZPJ010000817.1 GCA_937138955.1 uncultured Flammeovirgaceae bacterium
ACATCTTCAACGTAGGAAGTAACAATGGTATTACTAGTTGTCATTGCGGGCCGTAGGGTTGTATCGCTTTCGTTAATTTGTACGGTTACTTCAAATACCTTAGCATCAGAATTGGGACGCTGTTCTCCGACGTTAGCCACCTGAGATACCCTTCCTGTTAGCCGCTTATCCGGAAAAGCATCGAGGCCGATTTCCACCTCTTGACCTTCCTGAATACGGCTGATATCCACTTCATTAATGTATGTGCGGGAAATCATGGTGGAAAGATCCGGAAGGGTAGCTACCAGCGGCCGCCAAGTTTCTATTTGCGAGCCTTTGGTTTTCTTTCTCCCATCCCATTCGCGGGCGTAGATAACCATCCCTTGCTCAGGAGCCTTAATAACCATTTCTTCGGCCAAACTCTTTAGAAAATCCACTCTTCGTTGATCGTCTCTTAGCTCAGCAGAAGCCTCGGTCATCTGAGAGACACTTTTCTCCCTCAGCAGTCCATATTCGCCGATTCCCTGTTCTAAAGCGCGCTTTGATTTTTCTAACTCCAACTCATTTTGCTTAATTGTTGCCGGAGGCTCAAATTGAGATTGCTCTAGAACCAGCTTCGCTTTTTCTACATCATATTCTAGGTTTATAATCTTATCTCGCTGGGCTCGCAGTTCTATGGCGGTATCAATTCGGGTTTGCTCATACTCACTCATGCTCTCCTCCAAATCTAGTTCCTCGCCCTGAATTCGATCCATCAATTCCGAAGCATCCAGTTGGGCTACCCAATCACCCTGTTTTACTACGGTACCCTCAGGTATAATATTTTCAATTTTTACAGACCATATGCGAGCCCGCCTAAGACCATTCGGCCCTAGCATCTGCACCGAATTTTTAGCCTCTAATTCACCCGATACGGTTACGTCAATTTGTAAGTCATCACGCTTTACCTTAGTGGTAATATCTATGCCTTCCTCCGAACCTGATTCGCTGAAGAAGATAAAGTAGCCAGCAATGAGCGCCACTACAATAGCCAGGGGAATTCCAATTTTTTTTAACATAGGTATGAGATGTTATTGTTCTTAATACTTCTAATTGCTATTTAGCTGACTACCGAATCAATTTGATTTCGGGTTATATTTTCGTTAACCTTATCAGTCTCGATTAATCCATCTTTCAGACGAATGATACGATGGGCATAGTGGGCAATATCATCTTCGTGCGTTACCATAATAATGGTGTTTCCTTGGTCATGTAAGTCCTGAAACAGGTCCATCACATCGTAAGATGTTTTGGTATCTAAATTTCCCGTGGGTTCATCGGCCAGAATAATACTAGGATTATTGATGAGTGCCCGGGCGATAGCTACCCGCTGCCGCTGCCCCCCCGAAAGCTCGTTAGGTTTATGGTACGCTCGGTCGCCCAGTCCAACGCTACTCAGTACTTCCATCGCTCGGTCGTGCCGATCGGCCTTACCAATTCCGGCGTAGATGAGCGGCAAGGCTACGTTATCTAGTGCCGTAGAGCGAGGCAGCAAATTAAACGTTTGGAAAACAAAGCCAATTTCTTTATTACGAATGGTGGCTAAATCACTCTCGGAAAGATCGCTTACGTTATTATTATTCAGAATGTAAGTGCCGGAGGTGGGAGTATCTAGGCAACCGACAATATTCATCAAGGTAGATTTTCCCGAGCCGGATGGTCCCATAAAGGCTACGTATTCTCCCCGATCAACCTGAATGGAAATATCTTGCAGCGCATGCACTTTTTCCCCTCCCATGCGGTAGGTTTTCGCAATGTTTTGGGTCTCGATAATCGAACTCATAGGTAGGAACAGGTAAAAGTGTGAGGTTAGCGACGTTTAAAAAAGCAATATAGTCAAGTAACGCACGTTGACGCACACTATTTTATTTGAGAACTAGGAAATTACGAATTTTTTATTCCCCGCTGACCTTTTTCACATTATTTAACAAAAGATAAGAGGGAGTTTGAAGGCTAAAGGATTTGAGGGACTTGAGATTATATGAAAACAATAACATTTTCCATTACAATGCTTTGACACATGAACATATTATCTTAGAAGCTGTTTGAGTTGTTACTTCGTGCTACAAACACGCCTTTTGGGC
>CAKZPJ010000818.1 GCA_937138955.1 uncultured Flammeovirgaceae bacterium
TTTACCGTGAAAGACTTTCCGTCGTGACCGTACTGAAGATACACCAGGGTTAGCCCTTCAGCATTGGTTTTAATCTTTCCGGCTTTCTTACGGATTACTGCTTTAATCGTTGCCATAGCAGCAAGATACGGAAAGTACGAGTTATGTACGAGTTTTATACTGTTTTTTATAGTCATATATAGAAAGTAATATGCGTTTAAATGTAATATAGGGGCATATAGCGTATGATACTGACATAATATTCGAGTCCCGTCCAGACCGCATCTTAGCTATCAAAGTGTTCATAACCCCTCATTTCGTATGATTTGAGGGGTTTTCGTTTCGATCTACTACCATATTATTTATTAATTCTCAAAAGAAAGGGGGGCTAATCGGTGAACAAATTCAGTATATTTATTTTGTTCACCGAATAAGCTGTAATACTATGATAATCAGTAGTTTAACATTAATATATCATTTGATATTAATTAATTTCTTTGTAGATTTAGATAGTTTGCTCACCACTATTTCTACATTATGCAACTACGACATACTTTTTCTATTCTTCCTCTGGTCCGAAAGAACCGTATGAACACGAATGGCGAGCTCCCCATTTATATCCGTATTACTGTCGATGGTAAACGACAGGAGTTCTTTATTAAGCAGTGGGTTGAAGCAAAGTCGTGGGACAGCCGAAAAGGGAAGGTGAGAGGAAACAAAGAACACGCTCGAGTCACTAACTTGCATTTAGATCATATTCGCACCCGACTTAATGCAATCTACAATCAGTTCATACAGGAAAATAAACTCGTTACTGCTTCATCTATCAAAGAGCATTACATTGGAAATAGAAGTAATCAACGTTCTCTATTTGAAGCCTTTGCGTACCACAATGAACAAATGAAAGCGCAAGTAGGGGAAGGCTACGCAAAAGCCACCTATACTAAATTTTTGACGACTCTGAAGCTTACAAAAGAGTTTGTTGAGTATCAATACAAAAAAAGCGACTTGTATCTTTCGGAGCTTCGCTACCAATTTATTACGGATTTTGAGTTTTACCTGAAGACCGTTAGAAAGTGTGCTCACAACACAACAATGAAGTACTTAACTAACTTTCGGAAGATTATCAATTTAGCAGTAACTAACGAATGGTTAGAGCAAGACCCCTTCACCAAGTTCCGGGGTAGTAAGCAGGAGGTGAAGCGGGATTTTCTTACGGAGGAAGAGCTTGAGCAAATCACGCAGAAGGCGTTTGTTGCCGAACGTCTTAATCTGGTGAAGGATACTTTCCTGTTTTGCTGCTACACTGGGTTAGCGTACGTAGATGTAGCCAAGCTATCGCCCCAAAATGTCTCTACTGGTATTGATGGTGAACAGTGGCTTTTTATTGATCGGCAAAAGACGGGTAATTCCTCACATGTTCCGCTGTTGCCCCCCGCATTAGCTATTATTGATAAGTATCAAGATCATCCTGAGGCCGTGAATAAAGGTATACTACTACCGGTTATCTCAAACCAAAAACTGAATGCCTACCTTAAAGAGATTGCCGATATTTGTGGAATTAACAAGCATCTCACTTTTCACGTAGCCCGTCATACCTTTGCAACTACTGTAACGCTGACGAACGGTATTCCTATTGAATCCGTCAGTTCTATGCTAGGGCATAAGAGTATTAAAACCACTCAGATTTACGCGAAAGTAGTTAAGAAGAAGATTAGCGAAGATATGAAGGTATTGCGAACGAAGTACTTGAAAAAGGAAGCAATCAACTCATCCAAAACAATAGGCTAAGCAACCTACAGTAGCAAGCTGAGCTATTTCTAATCAGATCATCAACTAGAACAACTACCGTTTTACATAATTGTCTACAGAACAAAGCTTAGACTTATTACGGTCGGGATGACTGAACAAGAACCAAAAGTTTAAAACATCTGTAAATCAGTAGGTTACAGTACAATTGAAATCGGTGGACTACGATTTGGACACAGTACTTTTGCATTGATTTGTTCTAATTTAAAGATACATAAATCAAGTTAGCTTACATTATAAAATACTTGAATATTGACCCTATCAGTAATTTTTATGCTAAACGTATAAAGGCTTAAGGGTATCTCTACTAAAATAGGCTTGATTTTTTCGCTCGATATTAAGCCAGACAGTAGGAGCTACAAGGTCTAGAATCGTTCTAAAGTACGAATATACAGCGTCTGTTACTTGCGCTGTATCTTGTCAAGCTTCTGCATCCGGTACTAGGGCTTACAGATTGGCTCGGGAATCATTGGAGCTGCCCATCACACCGTAGTACAAAGTAGACTCAAACTCTCCGGGTAGCGGTGCACAGAATGTGCTTAATCTCAGAACCCTACGCATGAGAGGACGATAGCATAAACCACAACAAACTCTTAAAGCCGCTTAACGTAATTTAGATATACACCCAAAATATATATTTGGTAGAATATACCCTTAAAAAAAGCTAAATTTTTAAAATTCGTAATGAATGTGTATAATGCATTGCAGTCAACTTAAAAAGAGATGAGCGCTATATTACCGGATGAGACGAACGTATGGAAGCGATTCAAGCAGGGCGATCTGGCTGCCTACGAAGCGATCTATCAGTGTTATTATGATCAATTATACAACTACGGCCGTAAATTTACGGCGGATTGCTTTTTGATAGAAGACTGTATCCAACAGTTGTTTGTGGACTTATGGAAAAACAAAGCCCGGTTGGCCACCCCTCCCTCGGTGAAGAACTATTTATACAAAGCCTTCCGAACAGCCCTATTTAAGCAATTAAAGCGCGCCGACCGTACTGTCTATGATCAGCAAAAATCCCATACCTTCGTGGCGAGTCTCTCTACGGAGACACAACTGATCCAATCTGAACAGCAAGCTGAGCTTTACGCCTGGCTTCAAAAGGCGTTGAACTGCCTTTCTGATCATCAGCGGGAGGCTATTTTTTTGAAGTTTTACGACCAACTATCGTATCAGGAGATCAGTGAGATTATGCAGATTGAGGTGAGGGCGGCGTATGATTTAGTACATAAAGGGCTAACGCGGCTGAGGAATCTCCCTAACCTTCAACCACGGCTACTAATTTCGATGGGAATACTCCTCATAATGGCGTTGAGTATTTGGCCATAGGTTTATTGGATATAATCAGCTAAACCATCCGATTACAATATCAATAGGCTAGAGTGCATTACATTAAAATATAAGAAAGATAACCCCTGATAAATTGTGTGATTTTCAAAAATAGAAAATATATCAATTTTTAGGGCGTAAAACGAAGGGTAGGAAGCTAATAGTAGTAAACCAACTACTAATTTCTACTTCATGCAATCGTTCACCAATCCTGAAGACTTTGCGAGTGATCCTT
>CAKZPJ010000819.1 GCA_937138955.1 uncultured Flammeovirgaceae bacterium
CCCTACTTGGTGATGACCGGTATTCCGTTAGAATTCTTCGGTGAACCTAATGTATTAACCCTTCCAATCGGGGGGAAATATACCAGTAGGTGATCTGGTAGGGTGCATTGAAAAAGATATTGACCTCCGTATCTTTGGTGTCATAGCTTCCGGTAACCGTAAATCCTCAGCCTTCCAGTTTTAGCGCGATAGCATATAACTCGTGCTTAAAGGGTAGCATCTTCGGACGAACTCTTCAAAGCCACGAATATCGAAGTGTGCGTTTCTAGGCAGTGAAATTCCAATACCTCGGCAATATTCCTGAAGTGTAGAGAAATGTTTTACTTTCGCCACTGGGCAATTAGTTAACTGCTTGAATAACCTCTCTATCAAGAAGTAGTTCTCTCAATCATCATCATCTTTGTCCGTCTGCGTACAACTTTGTCCGGTCACGAACACTTCATTTTTATCAAATTAGCCTTTAAATACTATTCTGAGCGTTGGCAAGGGGTTTGTTCTACACAATATGAAATAATAAAAGAGCGGAGGGCTTGGAGCTAGGCACAGGGAGTTTAGAACACATAATCCTTGCTTCCCGCCACGCACGGTGGCCCCAAGCTCCTAGCCAATTACTACTATGCGAAAGACTTATATCGGTGAACTGGAAGAAGTGGTGCTACTTACGGTGGCTTTACTTTACGATCAAGCCTACGGAGTAGCCATTACCCACGAGATTAAATCTCAAACCGGACGCAGTATTAGTATTAGTGCCATTCACTCCACCCTACACCGACTTTCGGAAAAAGGCTACGTTAACTCTCGGATGGGAGGGGCTACCGCTGAACGGGGTGGACGGCGCAAACGCTTCTTTACTGTAACCCCGGCCGGCAGTCGTATCCTTCATGATGTTCAGCAGACCCGGGAGCAATTGTGGCAGCAAATACCCGCGCAAGCCTTACAGTGGAAGATGCTATGAAACCACCTACTCCCACCCCGCCCCGCTGGGCTGATCGCCTGTTAGAAAGTTTTTGTAGCTCTCAACTGTTGGAAGAAGTGCAAGGCGACTTACACGAACTGTACAGCGAATGGGTGACCGAATATGGGGAACGAAAAGCCAACCGACTGTACCTTTTTCATACCCTTAAATTTTTTAGACCCTTTGCGCTGCGAAGGAATCAACATTCAAATACCTATCGTACTATGATGCTTAAACACTACTTCACCACCGCTTACCGGAACCTGATGAAGCACAAGAGCTTCTCATTTATCAATGTTGCCGGACTAGCCCTCGGAATCACCTGCTTTACGCTCATTGCTCTCTACGTGCGTTACGAACTAAGCTTCGACCGCTTTCATACGGATGCTGATCGTATCTACCGAGTCATTCAGCAGAAAGTTAACGATGGTGATGCTTTTTCTCGCACCGGTGGGGCACATATTACTCCCTTGCAGGAAATCGCTGAGTTAGAAGAAGTTGTTCGGCTCTTTAGAACTCCAATTGAAGTGCAACGACTAGATGATACTCGAACTGAACGGGTGAACGAAGAGCAGTTCTATTTTGCCGATAGCAGTTTTTTTGATGTGTTTAATTTCCGCTTACTGGTAGGAGAAGTGAGTGTTCTTGCCTCGCCGAGTGCCGTTATTCTCACTGAGTCTACTGCCCAACGGTACTTTGGTGATCAAAACCCGCTGGGTCAAACCATCCGTATTGGCGATAGCCTTTCGCTAGAAGTGCAGGGAGTGATGGAAGACACCCCTGATAATTCTCACTTCACAATGGACTTTCTCACTTCCATCGCCGTCCTTAAGCAGTACTATAATAACCCTGGCCCCTTCGAAAGCTACTGGTGGCCTTGGTTATGGACGTTCGTAAAACTCCAACCCGGCGCTGAGGCCTCCTCAGTCAACTCCCAAATAGCGAAGGCCGTTGAAAAATACCGAGGCGCGGATGTTGCTCAACAATTTGTTCCTCAATTGCAACCGGTAACGGATATTCATCTTTACTCTACCAACACTAGCAGCGACCCTAGTGCTAATGGCAATATCACTTACGTGGCTATTTTCTCAGCCATCTCACTACTCATTCTGCTTATTGCCTGTATAAATTTTACGAACCTGTCGCTGGCGCGTTCTGTGAAGCGGGCGAAAGAGGTAGGAATTCGGAAGGCAGCCGGAGCGGGTCGGGGGATGCTTATGCGCCAGTTTTTGGGTGAATCTTTTCTGTTGAGTCTTCTGGCTTTAACCGCTGGCTTACTATTAGCCGAACTACTCCTGCCCTATTTTAACGACTTGGCCTACCGAGACTTAAAAATAGACATACTGAACCAGCTTCCGTTTTGGCTACCCTTGCTGGGCATCGTTATTCTGACTGGATTACTGGCCGGAAGTTATCCCGCCTGGGTACTTTCAGGGTTACAAGCCGCCCGCGTACTGAAAGGAAATATCGGGCAAAAGATAGGTAGTCATCAGTGGTTGCAGCAAGGTTTAGTAGTATTTCAGTTTGTGGCTTCCATTGCATTGATAGCGGGTACACTCACTGCTTATCAGCAGCTTACTTTTTTGCAGGAAACATCTTTAGGGTTTGAGAAAGAACAAATACTTACTGTACCAGCTCCTCAAATAACCAGCGCCGAACAAGCTGAGAAGCTAGCCTCTTTGGAGCAGAGGTTTTCTCAGCTAGCGGGAGTATCGGCCGTGAGCCGGGCTTACGTGCGTCCGGGTTTCGGACACGGGATGGATCGGGCTTACGAAGTGGAAGGGATGGCCGAAGAAATTGCTCCTGAAGATCGGGTGTCACGCCAGCATATTGGATATCAGTACTTTGAGCTACTGGATATTCCCTTAGTAAGCGGACGAACGCTTTCGTCAGAAAGTGGTACTGATGCTACCGATGCGGTAATCCTAAACGAAGTCGCCGCTAAGAACTTCGGATTCACTCCCGAAACTGCCTTGGGCAAAAAAGTGCGAACTTACGTATACGAAAATGGGCAAACCTACGGAGATCTTACCGGTACCGTAATCGGTGTAGTGAAAGACCATCATAGTGCTTCGCTGAAAGAACGCATTGCTCCTACCGTATTTATGAGTAGCGAAGGAGCTTACAGTTCTCTCACTCGTCATTTATTAGTAAAAGCGAGTGGTTCGCCTCAGCAACTTATAGGTACTCTGGAAGACGCCTGGAAAGATGTATTTCCTGATCGTCCACTGAACGCTTCGTACTTAGATGCCGACCTGGAAATGCGTTATCAAGCTGAACAGCGACTAGGTGACATTATGATTACCTTCAGCGTACTAGCTATTCTAATTGCCTGCCTCGGTCTGTACGGACTTGCTTCTTACCTAGCAGAACGACGTACCAAAGAAATGGGTATTCGGAAAACATTAGGTGCAAGCATGCAGCAACTTCTAATACTATTTAATCAAGATTTTCTACGGCTTATTGGTATTCCTTTCATCATTGCTATCCCAATCGCCTGGTACGCTATGGATTATTGGCTGCAAAATTTTGCCTACCATATTTCTATTGGCCCAATAATATTTGTCGTAGCTGGGTCACTGTGTTTGGGTATTGCACTACTCACGGTCAGTTATCAAGCTCTACGTACTGCCCGAGTGAACCCAGTAGATTCTCTACGGAATGAGTAAAGCAAAATTATTCTTATCGTTTGTCTCGCAGAGTGCCTACTTTTGGATATGCTTAATCTACTGAGAATTCACCATGTAGCTGTTATTGCTTCAGACTACGAGCGGTCTAA
Organism: uncultured Flammeovirgaceae bacterium; assembly: GCA_937138955.1. Taxonomy (GTDB): domain Bacteria; phylum Bacteroidota; class Bacteroidia; order Cytophagales; family Cyclobacteriaceae; genus Tunicatimonas. Next base: position 3,735 of record CAKZPJ010000819.1, read on the forward strand.
GCATTTCTATACTGAGATACTTGGGTTGGAGATCATTTTAGAAACATACCGAGCCGAACGAGATTCTTACAAACTAGACCTACGAGTAAGTGGGGGCGGACAGATTGGATTGTTTTCTTTTCCTGAACCACCACCGCGGCCTTCACGCCCAGAGGCCGTTGGATTACGTCACTTAGCATTTGAGGTAAATGATATAGAACGGGCAAAATTACTTCTGGAAGACCAGCAGATTACCGTAGAGGAAATTCGTATCGATAGAATTACGAAGAAGCGATTCACTTTTTTAGCCGACCCCGACGGCTTACCGATTGAGCTGTACGAACGATAAAATAAAAAAGCCCAATCTTTCGATCAGGCTTTCAAAAATAGCTTTTGAAAAAAAGCTACATCGCAGGATCGCCTTCCTTCAAGGTGAATGTGCGAGATACCTTATTCATTGGGCTGTCAACCATATTTCCTTCGCTATCTACCAATTCTATAGAAATAGTATTTTCTCCCATCGGCATTCCTTGGATTACATAAGGTTGCCACTGGTCTACCATAAATGTGGTATCGCTGTTGATACTTACTTTCACCTGATTCCCTCCTGATCCGATTTCAGTGTTTGCCAAATAGAAATCAAATAATACACTTTCTGTATCAGCTCCACTGTAGGTTCCCTTAGGTCGGCTATAAAATAGCATGGGTTGAGATAAATCTACGTCTTCACTTTCTCCTTCACCCACCGTGAACTGAGAAACTTTGTACGCTTCCGGATTTTTCACACTCTCATGGTACGAGCGAGATAAGAATGATAAGGCTACGTAGTGACCATCATCCAATGCCAGTTTGAACCCTTCAGGCTGATAGATCGCGTGGTAAGGATTGTTATTCAAGATTAAATGAACGTGCTGTCCTTTGGGTGAGGCAGCTAAAGGTTTTTGATCAGCATCGGGAGTCGGAACTCCTAATTCATAGTTAGTTATACCATAAGTAAATTCTACCGAGTCGCCACTAGTTAGCGTTGCTCCGTCGGTGGGACCAGTGGCATCCAACATCGCATCAGCGTATTCAGGTGAAGCCGGGGCGGGCGAAATGCTCAATGCAGGTGCAGCTTCCTCCATTGGTTCGGTAGCGGTTTCTTGCGCAGACTCTCCTGAGGGGCCACAAGCGTAAAATAATCCAGCAGAAAGAACTGCTATTATAGAAAGAAATTGTCTCTTCATGGTTTAGTAGGTTTGTGTTAAGCTTGATATAACGCGAAGTTATCGCAAAATTTGTGTTAATTAATTTTTTTAACTCGATTTACCTAAATAAGTTATTTATGGCTGATTTGTTTAATGATATTCCTAGCTTAGATCTACAACAGTTCACCCAAGGTACCACCCAAGAGCGACAGCAGTTTGTTTCAGCACTAGGTACTGCTTTTAACCAAATTGGTTTTGTGGCTATCAAAAATCATGGCTTAAACGATGAACTGACCGAAAAGCTTTATGCGGTAGTTAAAGAGTTTTTTGCCTTACCGCCAGAAGTGAAGAAGCAGTACGACCGCCCCGAGCTGCACGGCCAACGTGGTTATACCAGTAAAGGGAAAGAACACGCTAAAGGTCGTACCACGGCTGACCTGAAAGAGTTCTATCAAATTGGCCAGTTTGTAGACGATGATGATCCAATCAAAAAAAACTACCCAGATAATATCTGGCCGGAGGACGAACTTCCAGCAATGCATCCCACTGCCAAAGAAGCCTATCAAACTTTAGAAGCCGCCGGAAAACAGTTACTCCAAGCCATTGCCCTCTACTTAAACTTGGAAGAAGATTATTTCGATCGGCACGTACACAATGGCAACAGCATTTTGCGGGCAATTCACTACTACCCTATTGAAAACCCAGATACGGTACCCGATGATGCGGTACGCGCTGCCGAACACGGCGACATCAATCTGATTACACTTTTGATGGGAGCCAGCGCGGAAGGATTACAGGTGCTTCGGCGCGATGGAGCCTGGATCCCCATTACTGCTCTACCCGATCAAATTATTGTCAATGTTGGTGATATGTTAGCTCGTTTAACCAATGATACACTAAAGTCAACTATCCATCGGGTGGTAAATCCTCCCCGCGAATTGTTAGGAACCCCTCGGTATTCTATTCCCTTCTTTATGCATCCCCGCGCCGATATGGACTTAACCTGTTTGGAGTCATGTGTAAGTGAAGATCAGCCCAAGCAATACAATAATATGACTGCCGGAGAGTTTTTGGAGGAGCGCCTACGAGAGATTGGATTAAAGCAATAGTTATTTACCAACTGTCTTGGATAGTCATCGCCATCGGCCCTGGTACTCACAAGGAGTTATTACATCCATCCGTCGGGTGCGGTACTTTATATTCCTACGCGATGTTTTTATTCTCACTATTAGTGCCTTCGGTGGTCCACAAGCGCATCTAACACTACTTCTTAAAATGATGGTAGAGAAGCGTCGCTACTTGAGTGAGAATGACTTGATGGAGCTGCACGCTCTTTGCCAGATTCTACCGGGTCCTTCGTCTACTCAAACTATTACGGCTATTGGCTACCGCATTGGTGGACCCAAACTAGCTTTTCTTACGCTACTCGTATGGATTCTTCCGGCAGTCTCCCTAATGACCACAGCGGCTGTTCTTCTTTCTAATATTCAGGAAAAAGAACTTTCGTTAGGCTTCACTCGCTTCATTCTGCCGATGGCAGTAGGGTTTGTATTTTATGCTGCCTATACACTTAGTGTAAAGGTAGTCAATACTCGTTCGGGCATTATCATTATGATAGTGGCTACTATTGTTTCGTTTCTTATTCGTAAACCCTACATATATCCATTACTACTATTACTGGCAGGGGTAGTTACTGCTCTAAAATATCGGAAGCACCCTCAAGAAGAGAAGGGGAAACTTTCTGTAAAGTGGGGGAATTTGACAATCTGGATCTCTATCTTGATTGTAGCAGCCATTACCGCAGGAGTTACTCAAGCCGTTCCGGCGCGGATTTTTGAAAATTTCTATCGTAATGGTAGTCTTATTTTCGGAGGTGGTCAAGTACTTATTCCACTGCTGTATACTGAGTTTGTTAACTTCAAGGGCTATTTAACATCAGAAGAATTTCTGACCGGATACGCTCTAGTACAGGCTATTCCGGGGCCAGTTTTTTCATTTAGTGCATTTATCGGCTCACTTGCTATGCGGGAATATGGTATAAGTGGGGAAATAGTCGGCGCCTTGGCTGCTTCGCTGGGGATTTTTTTACCAGGAACGTTTCTTATTTTCTTTATGCTACGCTTCTGGGATGCACTTAAAAAATATCGAGTTATTAAAGCTTCGTTAGAAGGTATTGTAGCGGCTAGTGCCGGAATGGTAATTGCTGCAGCGTTGCTACTGCTGGAACCTTTAGCACTATCCTATCTGAATATCAGTTTGGTCATTGTAACTGCTTTAGTACTTCAATTCACCAGAATACCGGCTCCAATTATTATTCTAGTGGGGCTAGTAGCAGGAATTGTACTTTAGTACGCATTCTCCTGATCACGCACTAAAGACCAAACGGTAAGAAAGATGATCTTAATATCTAATACGAACAACCATCTTTCTACGTAGAGGCGATCTAAACGAACTCGGTTATTCATTTTATCAAAGGTAGCTGTCTCACCACGATACCCTTTAGCTTGAGCTAAGCCGGTAATGCCAGGTTTTACCGAATGACGGTGATTAAATTTGTGAATTTGCGAAGAATACTGCTCATTTAACTTAAGAGGGTGCGGACGAGGACCAACCACTGACATATTTCCTGCCAACACATTGAAAAATTGAGGTATCTCATCCAGACTAGTCTTACGCAAAAAAGTGCCTATAGGAGTAACCCGCGGGTCACGCTTGGTTGCTTGCTTGGTATCCGAATCATCATTAACGTGCATCGTTCTAAATTTCCAACACAGAAAGTCCTCACTGTTCAAACCAGTCCGCTTTTGCCGGAAGAATACTGGACCTCTTGAAGTAAGTTTTATAGCTATTGCAATAATAGGAACGAGCCAAGTAAATATAAAAAAGATCACTAGAAGTGAGAATATTATATCAAATAACCGTTTTATAAATCGGTTCCACCAATTATCGAGCGGAATAGAGGTAACATTGATAACGGGGGTTAATCCATACCATTCTGGTCGAGATGTTTCTAGTAAACTATCGGGTAATAGGCTTTGAAAGTTTCCAATCAGCTTTACTTTTACCCTATGCTCGTGACCAAAATCCACCAAACGTTTAAGATAATCAGAAGCTACGCTGGATAAACAGCAGTAAAGTTCATCAATCTCATTTTGTAGAATATAACTCTCTAAGTTCTCCTCTACACAACTGCTATCGGTACTATCAAATGCCTGATCAATATGATAACCATATTCAGGATGGGCTCGGAAATGACTGATTAATCGCTTAGATGAACGATCATTACCGATAATAACTACCTTCCTTAGATTATACCCTTTTGCGCGAAGTATACCCAGTGTGTATACGAATACTAATCTCCATACAGAAACTAGTACTAAAAATAATCCAAAAGTGAGTAATAGCTGTACACGCGAATAGTAGTATGCTTTATTAAATACCCAAAAGGCGGTAATTAAAAGCAGATGAATAACCACAATTGCATACTGCCGCTTAAGCACTTTACTTAACCGGGTGGTGCGGTCTATATTGTAAGGCTTGAAAACTAAAGTGAGTAGCAAAAGGAAACCATTAGTAGTTAGCCAAAGCCATACATAAGGTGGTATTCCCAAGCCTTCTAATGTGTTGAATTTTAGTAGATACGCAAGAACAAATGATGCATTGAGAATCAAGAAATCCCCAATGGAAAACATAAGTTTTAGGTATTTGGATCTACTATGTGGCATGTTGGTTAAGGCGGTTGTTTAGTTCTAAGCTATACATTCAAAGTAATACTGTAGCAATTATTTTGCCCTTTTATTGCTTTATTAGCAAGAATGATGCGAGCCGTTGCACTTTGTGCAGAATCACATACAAAGGTAGGTGTTTAGTTCAGTAAAAAAATAGTATTGCGTTATTATTGTTACATATATTACGCGATATTAACGATAATTGCTGGTATTTCTTACTCTATCAATACTTACCTTATAGAGAAGTTTGCGTCACATAATTAATATTCGTCTACTACTCTTTTGAGGTTGAGCTAGCAAATGGGTTCAAATCCCATCGAAGTTTCAAAAATAGCCCGAATGCCTGATATAGATTACCAAAGTCGAAAGCAAAAGCGGCAGTGCTGTGTAGTTGCCGGTTTGGCAAAAACGAATGCTCCAACTCTAACAATAGGTTAGCCTGGTGTTTTGGCTCAAAGAAAAAATAATTTTCGTGATCAAATGTTGGCTCGCGACTACCCCAACTGAAACGACCGTCATTCAATCCGGCGTACGTACCGGAATGTCGAGTATATGTAGTGAGAAATCTATATTTTACTTTTTGATATTTCCCTGCTAAAGCTAGATGGTGGGTGAGAATCCGGGTACTGATGAATGCTTCCCCATAGTTGGTGACATTCACCCCTACTCGCTTGCCTCTTTGCTCAGTAAGAAAAAGAGGTGTTCCGATACTTCTCTGGCGAAATGTCCAGCCAGATTGGTATAAAAAATTATTATAGTAATCATCCCGTCCACCGTACCGGTAGCCATAATTAAGACTCAAATCTTCTGAGTCATTACCCGGTAGTGGATCAGGGAGACCAGGACCGCCTTGGTGTTCAGTATACACAAATTCATACAGAACTTCCTGTACAATTTCACCCCTTTTTTGTTGCCAGGATAAACCTGATATCTGATCATAGAAGTAGTAGCGGGTGAAACCCAGCTTATCTTCAAACGGATCATGATGGTAGAAGGAAAGCGTACTATTCGCTAAAGGCAATTCAAAACCGAAATCGAAGAAGCCAATATGACTACCCAAAGCATTCACAAAGTCGCCCCCTCCGGCTGCTGTGCTACTATTCCTTCCGGTAATGACGCGCCAATAACCGTCCAACCCCTTGTCTATATCTCGTCCAGGACGTGTACCAGCCCACTGTGCGAAGTGGACTACCCCTAGATACATTTTCATAGGAAAAGACTTGCCTTTTCCTTGTAGGTAAAAAGATTTTTCGTGCATCCAAGGATTGGCAATGTATCGATCTTCTTCTAGCCAGCTGTGCCCCCAATGACCCTTAAATTCTAAATAGCCACTAGTAAATGGTATCGGAGTAAACTCTGGAACCGAAAGAACAACTGAGGGCAGTGGACGAGCGTTGCGACTGATGCCCCACGAGCCTGTAGCCAACTCAGAAGGGACTTCCCCTACGATGCGCTCCATCCACCCAGCGCTAAGCTCAATAATTTTATATTTTGCCTTAGCGTACCCCTGATGAATACGACTTTTAGATAAATCAGAATTAGCCAGAAGATCAACTCCCCAAGAGAAATCCCAGTTCCCCTGCTTAAGATACGGGGAGTGCATACCCGCTAATAGGTAGCCATTCGCAGATTGGTCTTCCAATTTACCAAAGCGGTTGGCTACAATCCACTGGGGTAGATAATCCTGAGTAGAGATACCTATCGCAGTTTCTACACTTACCTTTATAGAATCTAGCCGTTGGCTGTTGGCTGAAAGTGACACAATAAGAAGTAGTGCAAATAATGTAGCTCGCATGAGTATGCTTATAAACTTAGTTCAACCGCCAATGTCTGAATAATATAGCTTCTTTTAGAAAAAGGTAAATAAAGTAGCCATTAGTTAGTAAATACCTTTTCCACAGTCGTTCTGGTTCCATCAGTAAACGAAACAACCACTCTAATCCGGCGTTCTGCATCCAGGTGGGGGCCTGCCTGATAGTACCGGCATGAAAGCTAAAAGCAGCACCAACGGCCATCATCACTGCGTCCACACTACCCAAGCGGTTGGCTACCCAGATTTCTTGACGGGGACAGCCCCGGCCCACTAGAACGATGTGCGCACCCGATTTGTTGATTGCTTCTGAAGAGAGCGTATTCCCATCGGCTTCCTCCTCCCGGTATTGACCACAAACTGTAACCTTCGGATACTTCTCACGAATGAAGTCGGCAAATTTGCCGAGGGTTTCTTGCGTATTACCACCGTATAAGAAAACGCTAAGTCCCCTTTCATTTGCCTTTCTCAATACGTACAAAGTCAACGTTGGGCCGTATACCCGATCCTTCAGATCAGTTTGGTGGAAGTAATTCATGGCCCAGCGAATAGGCTGACCATCAGGAACAATCATTTGTGCCTGCTGGGTCGCTTCGCGCATAAGAAGATCCTGAACAGCAGTTACTAAGCCATGCACCGGAAGGGCAAATACACCGTAGCTGCTTCGCTGTTCCGCCTGCTCGATAATAGTATCACTAGCCGACTCATAGTCAACTACCGCGTAATCTACCGTGTTGAAAAGACGCACAGTGTTAAAACTATTTGGCACGTTAGGCTAGATTTCTTTTATCCGCCAAAGTTATGTGCAACAAGGGATTTTACCAACCCGGATACTTTTTCTTTATAGATTGTAGAATTCAGAAACAATGTACGCATTTCTTTCTCCGACAATAGCCTAATTTCATCTACAGCATCCTTTGCCTCATCAAAGCTCTTTTTTCTTTTAATGTGGCCTAAAGTAAAATTTTGTAAGAGCTTGATTCTAACACTCGTAGGTAAGTATTGAAACCCAGGAAATGAAAAAATGGGGTTCTATAGGAAAGAAATAGTTAGGCGTTTGAACAAAGTGATACTTACCCACCCGCTGCATTTCAGATGCCATTGCTTGCTGCTTCTCGAAAGTATAGATGTGCTCAATCACAGAATTAGAGAAAACCACATCAAACTGATTACCCTCAAACTGATGAATATTCGTTCCATCACCGTTAATTACCGTGAAGCTATCCTCTATGCGTGAGGTCATTCTGGGATTAATAATTGTGTAGTTAATATCCTTATCAGTAAAGTCTGCCTTTTTCCAAAATTGGATTGATCCACCAACATCGAGAATGTTTAAAGGACGCGGAAGAGAAGAAACGAATGAAACGAACAATTTAATTCGATTTCTCCGTGCCTTATTTACAAAGGAATCTTTGTTACCGTAATCTGCTATTCTTTTTATCATAAAAAAGGCATTTTGGTGTATTATTGTTTGCAAGCTTCTATGTTCGCTTTTGAGTAGGTTCTAATAATACTATAAGCAGATGTATGTTCAAACTTTATCTTATACGACGAACGGTTTAAATTTTGAAAGCTAATTTTTGCTCATTCTTCGTATTTTTACAGCGATGGTGCAGACTATTTCTTACAGAAGGTATACTTTAGCCTCCGAACGCTTCACTGAAGGGTTCTTGTATAATAAATGCTAAAAATGACATCCAAAGATAGATATACAATACTGATCCTTGGTTATTGATATGCTTTTACCTATGAAAGAGGTTCCCAAAAAAATTAATATTTTAGTAAAAAAATAGGTGTTATTTACCTATGATGTTGTTACCTTATTGAGCCGCCCTTTGTTACAATCTATCGTATAAGCAAGACAGTAGTCTTGGACTGATATCAAACCAGCATTTGTATGATTAATGTAAAAGATTTTGGTGCTCAAGGTAATGGAAGTACTGATGATCGGTCGGCTATTACCCAAGCACTAGCTACTGCTCGTGAAAAAGGAGAAGAGACAGTCCTTTTCCCCGCGGGTGAATACCTTCTGAAAAAGCCTATCGTTTTAGGTGACGCGCACCATCTGAATTTAATGGGTCAGAATGCTACGCTGCTGTGCCTAGGTGAGGAAGGTATAGAAGGAAGTATAGGCGCTGGCGGCGGACTACAGCTAATGGGTAATCGCATTACTGTAGAAGCATTACATTTCAAAGGACATGTAGTAGAGAACTATAGCAGTGAATATGGCTACGGAAAGCTGTTAAGACTACGAGGCAATCATAACACGGTTCAAGGCTGCCACTTCAGGGGAGGGAACGCTGGAGGTATTGAGATTTCGGGCGGCAACTACAATACTATTGATAGGAATATTTTTGATAAATGTAATAACTATCCGCCCAAGCCTTATACTGGCGATTACGGATCTATCCATCTGGTAGGGCGCTGCCGTTACAACACTATTTCTAATAACAGAATTATTAATTTTCAATTTTCCGGTATCAGCGGATATGGTACTGGAAATGCTGGAGATTTCAGTGATTTGTACATATACGACAACTACCTAGAGTCTGCCTCGGCTAACCGTAAGCGGGATCATAGCATGGGAATTTATCTGCTCAATGGTGCTAATAAGTATATTGAAATTATAGGAAATACCATTAATAAAGCCGATGCAGAATGCATTGTTATCTTCAGCAAGTCTTCCGCTCCTGCTGAGTACTGTAAAATACATAACAATGTACTTTTAAACGGTGCTTATCAAGGGTTATCGCTACGTAGTCAAAACGAAAGAGGCACTTTCCGGCACTGCTCTATCGAAGGAAACTTAATTACTAACTACGTTGAGACGGACAAGTACGATCACCAGATGTTTTTAGAGAGATTTGAACAGGGGCGCATCCACAATAATACTCTGTACGGATTTTCGGCTAAGTACGGATATGGTATCTACTTCCATCTAAACCCTGCTCAGAACAAGGTAACGAACAATAAAGTAAGTTATCAAAAGACTGGAATCGCCTTTTACGGTGCCGAGAGCGTGTTAGATAACAACGTAATTACCCACTGCCAGAAGGGTATCCGCTTTGCTTACTGCGCAGGGGCAGTAGTTATCAATAACCTAGTTACGGACTGTAACATGCCTGCTGAATACGTTACTGACAAAAGCCAACTAAAGCTCACAGGAAATGTATTACAGTAGCTTGGTAGCTATCATTTCTCTAAAGTAATTTGCTATTTTTGACAGTATTTTTCTGAATTACCATATTTTCGGGTTATGAGAATCTATTACTTCCTGTATTCTATATTCACTATTAGCTTCAGCACTCTTCCGTCGTACGCCCAAGTCTACCTGGATTCTACGGTACTACAAACCGACATAGTCGCTGACAAATTAGATACTCCCTGGGAGATAATTTGGGGGCCAGACGATTGGCTGTGGGTTACCGAGCGGGAAGGTAGGGTCATTCGTATTCACCCGGAAACCGGGGAGACCAAGCAAATTCTTCAACTTACCAACGTGTACCGGTTTCAGGCAGCGGGGCTATTAGGTATGGCTTTGCACCCCAATTTTAGCGATACCGCTCAGGTGTTTATTGTGTATACTTATAATGACGGTGAAAAAGCCAAGGAGAAGATAGTGCGATATACCTATCAGAATGATGTATTAGTTAAGCCTTTAGTGCTCATTGATAATATACCTGCGGCTACCATCCGCAATGGTTCCCGCCTCATTACTACTCCTGATCGGAAAGTGATAATGACCACCGGGGATATTAATCAACCAAAACTTGCTCAGAACATTAACTCACTGAACGGAAAAACGCTACGAGTAAATTTTGATGGTTCCGTTCCTGAAGACAATCCTATTCCAGGTAGCTATATTTGGTCTTGGGGGCACCGTAACCCGCAAGGGTTAGTTCTAGCTGATAATGGTATCTTGTATAGCTCCGAACACGCCGACAGTAGTGATGATGAGCTAAATATTATAGAGAAAGGAAGAAACTACGGCTGGATAGATGTACAGGGCTACTGTGATACTCCAGAAGAAAAAGCCTACTGCAATAATTATCAAATTAAAGAAGCCATCAGTGCCTGGACCCCCAGTATTGCCCCCTGTGGTCTGGAATACTACAACCACGATGCTATACCCGAGTGGAAAAACGCACTTCTGTTAACTACACTAAAGCACGATGACCTGCGGGTGCTGAAACTTACCGAAGACGGGCAGTCTATCGTATCCGAGAATATTTATTTCGATAATCGTTTTGGTAGGCTACGTGACGTGTGTGTGGCACCCAATGGTGACTTGTACGTAGCCACCTCTAATCGGCACGATACCAAGGCGAATAGTGGTTTCCCCATTCCCTCCGACGATAAAATTATTCGTATTTCCGTATCAACTGCCCCCCGGTATGCTTCTGAGAAGAATATTGTAAAAGTATTTCCCAACCCTTTTAATACGTTCACTACTATTCAGGTAGATGGCAAATACTCTAAGGGAAGCAAAAATTTACGATTTCAGATATACGACCGCTTAGGGCAGACCATACAAGAAGTAGTCTTACCATCGCAACAGGTAGCCCAAATTAGTAAGGATTCCCACCAGCCCGGAGTATATTTTTACCGGCTTTTAGATGGTAACCAAATAGTAGATTCAGGGCGATTCCTTATCAATTAGAGGAAGCCAACAACCGGGTACGGCTATAAAAATACTTCATCATCAACAATCCTGGAAAAATAGCCTGACTAATTTCTAAGTAGTTCTCGATAAAGCAGACAGATAGCAGAAATAAGAACGATAAGGCTAGAGCGAACGAAAGAAACTTGGATATTTTTGCCTCATCAGAGACAGCTGGGCAAAGAAAATCTCTCCTTAACCTAATAATCTGGTAGCCGATCACTAATAGGATTGTTACCAGAACCACCAGACAAAATTCAGTGTAAACTGACAGGAAATC
>CAKZPJ010000820.1 GCA_937138955.1 uncultured Flammeovirgaceae bacterium
GTGAACTTGCAATAGAAAAGTGGACAAAAAGTTAAGCCGCTTTTTGAAGTTGATTAATTTTCATTCCGTAGCATTCAGGGGTCATGTAGCCAAGCGATGCATGAATCCTCTGCCGGTTATACCAGACCTCAATAAATTCAAAAACTTCCCTTTTTGTGGCCTCTGAGGATTTTAGCCCCATCTGATGCACTAGTTCCGTTTTCAGGGTTCTGAAAAAGCTCTCCGCTACCGCATTATCCCAACAATTAGCTTTCCTGCTCATGCTTTGACTAACCAGCTTATTTGCGCTAAGAGTATTCCTAAATTCATGGCCAGCATATTGGGCACCTCTGTCTGAGTGGAAGATTAACCCGGAGTTTATAGGCCGATTTTTTACGGCCATTTTCCAGGCAGGAATGACCGTATCACAAGTTCTTAGCGTCTGGCTCAATGCCCAGCCAACAACTTTCCGATCCCCAAGATCTATTACTGTTGAGAGGTAAAGCCAACCTTCTAGGGTTTTTATATAGGCGGCTGCCGCGCAGTAATATCAGAGACCCAAGCTTTACCAGTTTTTTCGGGTGTAAACCGCGTCGGCGGCCGATCTCTATTCAACAGGTTTTTTGCTACTGGGTAGTTGTGGTTAGAATCTGTTGTTTGAATTCTAAATCTTTTGTGGACTACGCTTTTAATACCGTTGGCTTTCATGATCCTGGCCACTCTAGGTCTTGATATATGTATTCCTCTATTTCGGAGTTCATGAGTGATTTTAGGACTTCCATACCTGCCTTTACTTTTATTATGCACCTCTTTGATGAGCATCAGCGTCTTCTGATTACTCATTTTTCTGGTAGATGGCTTACGCTTTAGCCAAACATAATATCCGCTTCTACTCACTTTGAATGTTTTGCACATCTTCCCGACAGCAAATAAAGATTGATGATCTTTCATAAACTGGAATATTTGTTGTCTTTCTTGGAGAAGATGGCAACTGCCTTTTTTAGTATATCGCGTTCAATTTCTGCTTCCCGCAACTCTTTTTTTAGCTGGGCGATCTCTACTTGTTCCGGTGTCATAGAAGGGTTACCATGTCCCGAGAAACTGCCCTCTTTCTTCTGCTTGTATTCCCGTTTCCAACGGCTCAGCAGGTCGGCTCGGATGCCTAATTCATTGGCAACTTCACCGATAGGTTTACCGGAAAGGCAGAGTTCGACGGCCATCACTTTGAAGGCTCGGTCGAAGTGTCTTTTTTCTTGTTTCATGTTAGCTAAGTTAAGGATTATAAGGCTTAACTTACTGTCCACTCAAAGGTAGCAAGTACAAGGGAGGCTAACCAGCATCTACAACAAAGCTTTCAGATAACCCACCGGTACTACCTGCCCAAAACGCAATACCACCCCCGAAGGTAACGCTACTTCTAAGGCTGCCGGACTGGGTACATCCATACTGACTGGTTCACACTTGATAGGAACAAAACCGGCTTGCTTATCATGAAGACTATCTTGTCGGTCGCGATAGCGACGCAGCCAGTAGGCGAACACAGAAACCGATATATCGTGTTTGGCACAGAACGTCTTTTGGGTTTGTTCACTGACGTGCCATTGTTCAACTAGGGAGAACATCGCTTCTTCGGTGCGGAAATGAGCCATAATTTTTTCTTCAAAGATAACGGCTCTTTTGGCATCGTATCAAGTCTACTTCACCGTAGGGATACGCGCATTCGGCTATTCAGGATTCGGCTCCAACAGCAAGATAAGCAACCGTTCTGAGATTCGGTGAGCAGCGGGCATGAAGCAGATTCATCGAACAACGGCTGCGCCTCAATCTACTCCAAAACCTCATCAACACTTTCCAAACGCAGCGGTCGCATAGCACTTTCCCGAGCGGCATTTTTACCAAGAACAGGGTGCAAAACCGTTACCTATCATGCGTACTACTCCAACCGTCCATCCCTCCGTCACGCACAATGATCCGAAGTGAAATACACGCTCACACCTGTTCGTCACTGATACACAACATATATGAATTATTATTCCTATATTTAATATGCTGTTAGTATAGACAGCAGCGTATTGCCCTAATAATAATAGTCAGAAATCGTTTTGTCCCCAAAAAATAGTTGCAATAACTTAAACGACAATTTCTATGGCTCGTTTTTCATCAGTAGGCTACCCGCGTATTGGTTACATCATAAATTCGGATATTCCAAAAATTAAATATGACTCTAAAAAGTTCAATGCATTTAAGAAGTTTGGTGGATTTGCAGAAGATGAGGCTCTAAAAGCAATTAGAGCAAATAGCTTACCTATAATTTGTATTCGAGATTTAGGAATCCACAGGTGGGGGTATTATCCCGGTATGGGTAATAAAATATATTTGAGTAGCACAATTGCGGATCAATATGAAAAGTTACATAGACAATGGAGCAATAGTCCAGAATTTAGTGCTATTAGCCCATTTTCTCTGCCCGGAATAAACATCAAATTAAAAAATGATAAATGGAAGGATACTATTACCGAAGCAAGACTACATATTGAGGCAACCATTCTGCATGAGATTGTACATTGGGGCGACATGAATGCTCTAGGTGATGATGGCAAGGGCGCAGACGGGAGCACAAGAGACCAAGTAGCTCATAAGAAGAGATGGTCTGATTGGGGTCATTTATTTGTGAGAAAAGCTTATGGTAATCAAATAGGTGTTAATGTATTTCAAACTAAGAAAGGCCTTTCTATTAAGCAAAATGATGTTGGTATAGATGGTTGGTTAGGTTGGGATAAAAATCGCCGACCATTTTAAATTGGCTATTTCAGTTGTCACAAAGCCACACCCCTCCGGTGATCCTAGTATAAATCTGAGTTGAGTCATCGGTAACATCTTGTACCATTCTAACTCCACATCGACTATTTCTATTAGCCGGGCATGAAGCAGATTAATCGAACAACGGTTGCGCCTCGCTCTACACCACCACTTTCCACATGAAGCAAGCAAGAAGCACTTCCCCGAGCATCCCTTTCACCTCGAAGCGGGTGCGAAGCCATCGCGAATAGCGGACGGATTTTATCGGGTTGGCTTCCGCAAATGACTGGGTGCAACTTCCCGCGTCTCACCATTCGATACATCTCACTACTCCAACCGTCTCACGCAAGCGACCCCACGAAACGCACGTCTCTCACCTGCTGGTCTCTGATGCACAACGCCTGGGGCAGGCGGCGTGGCGACTTTGGAGTAGTTTTCCTTCGAACTTCATTTCGCTCGCTTGTATGCATTGATGTTTCAAGTTGCAACTCTGCCAGCCATGCTACTTGCCTGATGT
>CAKZPJ010000821.1 GCA_937138955.1 uncultured Flammeovirgaceae bacterium
TTTTTCATCTTCAGCTTGGTTTGCTAAACGAGTGTAGATCAGCTCATCAACCGTACGCCCTTCTTTAGTAACGCTTTGGCGGAGGCGAGCTTCCAGGTGATAACCAGCTTTTTCCAGCACTCGGCTTGAGGCCTGATTATATTCAAATACTCCAGCGTATAAACGGCAAATATCAAATTGCTCTAGTACGTAGTCAGAAAGGGCTTGCACCACCCGAGTAGTAATTCCTTGCCTCCAGTAAGTTTCGCCCAGCCAGTAGCCAATCTCAGCCGTACGGCTGTATACATCGTCTTTAAAAATTACGCCTATCGCTCCCGCTACTTCTCTATCAATCACAATAGCAAGATTAATTGCTGTGGGGTCTTGATTCGCTATCCGTATCCAGATTCGGGCATCTTCCATCGTGTACGGATGTGGAAATCGATCCCGCACATTTTTCCAAATTTGATAATTGTCGCCGTGCTTTACCAAAGCCTCCTCATCACCTGGTTGCCAGGGACGCAGTAAAATATCGTCTAACTGTAGTTGTACCGGATTTAGTTTGGCGTTTTTATTCATTGTAGCGGTAATTCTATCGCTTCCTAGTAATATAAACGGAAGCAATAGAAAAACGATGAGCAAACACAAAAATGAAAGCGGAACGAGCAGCCTCAACCTCCCTTAATCTCAAATCTCACGTGAAACACGTACTTGGAATTGAAACATATTTCAGCAACTTTTGTACTAATAGAAGAGAGGTTAAGCTCTCATATTTTTTTAAGATTTAGTACTAGCCTAACCGTATGGAAATTTTTGCCAGTGGCGAAGCATGGATTGCCTTGCTAACGCTCACATTCCTAGAAATTGTACTCGGAGTCGACAACATCATTTTTATCTCTATCGTCTCCAACAAGCTTCCCATTGACCAACAAGCCAAGGCGCGTAATTTAGGGCTAATTTTAGCGCTGATTTTCCGCATTGGATTACTGCTGGGTATCACCTGGATTATTGGCTTTACCGAACCGCTGTTTACCATTTTTGGATTCGAGATTAGCGGGCGCGATCTGATTTTAATTGCCGGTGGTGTATTCCTGTTAGCCAAAAGTACTACCGAGATTCATCATAAAATTGAAGGAGAAGAGCATACTGAAGCTAATGGCGGTCGCAAAGTTTCATTTGCTGGTACTATCGTGCAGATTATTCTGCTGGATATGGTCTTTTCGTTTGACTCTATTCTAACCGCCGTGGGGCTTACTGAGGAGGTATTAATCATGATCATTGCGGTAGTTATTGCCATGACGATTATGATCACACTAGCGGGTAAAATCAGCGACTTTATCAACAACCACCCCACATTACAAATCTTGGCTCTTTCTTTCCTGATCTTAATTGGATTTATGCTGATTGTGGAAGGGCTGCACTTCCACGTGCCGAAAGGGTACATTTACTTTGCCGTAGGGTTCTCCTTGTTAGTAGAGGTTCTCAATATGAAGCTCCGAAAAAAAAGAAACCCCGTACAGCTTCGAGGGCAGCGAATGCAACCTACTCCAGAGGAAAAGGCTACCGTAGAACAGTAGCGAAAGCTATTAGCTAAACCTTACCACGATAGTTGGGAGGAAGCAGCGCTACCTTTAATAAATAGTGCATACTGAAAAAAATCGGTAGTACTTCCTTCATCAGGAGAAGCACCCAGACGATGTGCTGACTAATTGGTGGAAAGGCAGCTCAGCGGGGTGCATCTGAAAAGGAATGGCACCACCTGATCTTTCCATTCGCTGGCAATCTTGGTACAGATACAATAAAGATAACACCGAAAGAGACTGAATATCTTCAGATTCTCGTAGGTAGGTACCAAACCAGCGCGTGCCACTTTGCTCATGCTGGAAAATATGATTCGCCCCCCACTGCCCATAAAACTTTCCGGGTGACAATTGAGGATAAATCCGAGCAAAATTTTGGTAGATGAGAGAATCGCGTACTCGGTTGAATGCTGCCTGCCCTGCTCGATCCCGAGTTTCATAAGCAAAATTCCGCTGAGCCAGGTTATCTACTACTAATTGAAAGTCAATCCAGCTATCGCCCAAATAGCCTTCGTATACACTCGATTGCTCAACTACGCTCGCTTGAAGATCCAAGATTAAAGAAGTATACGATCCTTTAGATTGACCCGGCACTTGACGAACTGCTTGGATGAGTCCTTTTATAGTTTCTGGTGCATCTTGCTCGGGCAGTAGAGAAGCCAAATAGGCTATCGCGCTACCGGTTTGGTGCTCAATATCGGCACCGATTACTTGAACTCGTTCTTTCTCGGGCAACCTTTGGTTCAGTGCATACACCTTCTGCCAGAAAGCGTAATTTTCCTGTGTGTAGCTAAATGTTCCTTCCAGAGGGCGAAATACCTGATTCAGAATATCGTTGTCTCCTGAAGCAAGATATTGGTTGAGAAGTTGTCCGGTACTGTAGGGTAGCTCTGCCAAATAATAGCGAACTCCAACGCGCAACACCAAGTACTGTAACCAAGCAAAATCCAGTTCAGCATTGGCAGCTACGCCGTGAATTTCGCCAGATCGGAAGAGCACACCTCTGAACTCCCGTCACAGATAG
>CAKZPJ010000822.1 GCA_937138955.1 uncultured Flammeovirgaceae bacterium
TTCCTTTTCACGCCCCACAATAGGATCGAGCTTATCGTCCTCAGCCAATTTAGTTAAATCACGTCCGAAGTTATCCAGCACTGGTGTGCGAGATTTCTCGGAACCTTTAGACTCTCGGCTGGAACCTGAGCCACTCCCACCAAAGATGCGACCAGAATCTTCGTCGCCATCGTCAGTATCCGGCCCAGCTACCGGAGTATCGGATTGATATTCTAATAATTCTTTCACAACGTCGTAGTTAACATCAAATTTCTCTAATATCTGGGTAGCAATATTATCTTCATCGCGTAGGATGGAAAGAAGTAGATGCTCCGTACCAATCAGTTGGCTTTTGAAGATTTTTGCTTCCAGATATGTGATCTTCAGTACTTTCTCTGACTGTCGGGTCAGAGGAATGTTGGCCAGGTTTTTCACATTACCCGTGGCCGTTCCTTTGGTAGCCTGCTCAACGGCAGTACGTAGTTCATCTAAAGAAACACCTAGCTTCTTGAGCAAGCTTACCGCTACGCCCTCCCCCTCTCTAATCATACCTAGCAATAGGTGTTCAGTGCCAATATAGTCGTGTCCCAGTCGGAGGGCTTCTTCCCGACTGAGCGAAATAACTTCCTTAACTCTATTTGAAAATTTAGCTTCCATAAGGTTACTTCTTGGAATTAAATGGTAAAATGGGTATCTCCCCTTGAGCCAAAACCCTCAATAGCAAGATAAATATATATGCTTAGAAAACAACAAGTGGTTTTAAGCATTTGTTCACCTTCCGGATATTGAACGCCGAATAACATTATCGGCATGAGGGCCTTCGCAAAATAACAAATCTATAATACTTAAATTAGTTACAAAGTCTTTGCCAAAGGCTTGTATGTACCTTATTGGCACAAATTGACTATTTCTTGATAATTGATTTTTGCCTAAAATTTTACCTCGCTGATCAATTACAGTGCTGGTTGTTGCTGGAGAAGCCTGACGAGGCCAAAAATCCACCTCAACGTTCCACATTAGCAATTCCAGACACTTTGTCAGTAGAGCCAGGTTAAGATCAATTAAATAGTTGAAAGGTTGGTATATAGTAGTTCGAATATCATCAGCAAAGAATGTAAAAAACGGCGTTTTACCGTAAGCCGAAGCTAAACTTCTCCAGTGGTTGTTTTGCCACTGATTCTCATTGGCTATTTTTACATCCCGAGTTGAGACTTTTCCGCTTCCTCTATGGATTGGTACGCTAAGTACTTGTGTTTTGTTCGGTCCTAAAATATAGCATCGATTCCGGTAGGACTGCTTTATGTATATTTCATCAACATCAATCCAGATTTTATTTACCGAACGCAGCAAAGAAAAGTACTCCAGACAAGGGAAATAATTACTCTCTATTAGTGCCGAATGATTCAACGCTGGAAGGTAGAAAGGTAAGTGCTAATTATACCAGTAAAGCAGTATCACCTAGCCCCTGACGAATCACCGTTGGTTCATTTTGAGTGCAGTCTACCACAGTAGAGGCTACATTGTTTCCCATACCACCGTCGATAATTAAATCTACCTGATCGGCAAAACGCTCGTAAATCAGTGCAGGGTCGGTAGAATAAGCCACAATCTCGTCTTCATCATGTACTGAGGTAGTAATTAATGGGTTGCCCAAGCGAGCTACTAATTGCTGGGGAATAGCATGGTCGGTCACACGAACCCCAATTGTTTTGCGTTTGCTATCAATTTTTTTAGGTACATATTTGCTGGAAGGTAATATAAATGTATAAGGGCCTGGCAGCGCTTTATTCATCATTTTGAAAATGGGGGTGGGAATACTTTTAGAATACTCCGAAACCTGACTTATATTTTGGCAGAGAAAAGAAAACTGGTTTTTTTGAGGGTCAACTCCTTTAATGAGGCAGAGACGCTCAATAGCTTCTGGGTTAAGAAGGTTGCAGCCTAGTGCGTAAATTGTATCGGTAGGATAAATCACCAGTCCACCTTGTTGCAGAACTTCAGCTACTTTGGTTAGCTTTTTGTTTTCAGGGTAAATAGCGTTGATTTTCAGAAGGGATGCTTTCATCTATGTGGTATTTTATAAAAAAATGAACTTAGGGTAAAAACTTTTCTTAGTAACAACGATGTTACAAAAAACGGAGATACCGGACAAACGTTAGATGTTAATTCTGAGGGTACAACCAAATTACTAATTTTTATTGCATATGAAAAGACCTAAACTACTAGCACTTTTTATTGTGGTGGGTTCGGTACTTTTAATATCGTTTTCATTCTACGCTTATCAAATGGTATATACCCCTAATGTGCTAGCTGATGAGTCAGACCGGGTTCTTCTCATACCTTCGGGAGCCACCTTTGATGAAGTACAGGATAGGCTACACAATGAAGGTTACGTGAAAGACTTACTTTCTTTTAGTGTATTAGCGAAACTAATGAAGTACGATCAGTACCTAAAGCCAGGGCGTTATTTGTTACAGGCTAATATGTCGAACTTAGCAGCTATTCGTCTGTTACGTTCTGGTCAACAGAAACCCGTGAATGTGACGTTTAACAATGTACGATTGAAGTCAGAGTTGGCCCAGCGGTTATGTGAAAATCTGGAAGCTGATAAGGAAGATTTTTTAGCTCTCCTTAACAACGAAGAGCTAGTAAAGGAATACGGCTTTACGGCTGAGAATGTGTTAGCTATGTTTTTGCCCAATACGTATCAGTTCTACTGGACAACTTCGGCAGAGGAGTTATTTGAACGCTTTCATCAGGAGTACGAGAACTTTTGGAGTAAGCAACGAGCGAACCGAGCTGACTCCCTGGATATGACCCCTCGTGAAGTATCTATTTTAGCGTCTATTGTAGAATCAGAAACGAATAAGCCCGACGAGGCTCCTAAAGTGGCTGGGCTTTATCTGAATAGATTACAACGTAATATTGCTCTTCAAGCCGACCCTACACTAGTATATGCCGCCGGAGATTTTACCATTAAGCGAGTTCTGAATAAGCATAAAGAAATAGATTCACCTTACAATACGTATAAATATACCGGCTTGCCTCCGGGTCCAATCCGAGTTCCATCAATTAATGCGATAGATGCAGTGCTGAACTACGAAGATCATAACTACTTATACATGTGTGCCCGCGAAGATTTCTCGGGTTACCATAACTTCGCTACGAACTTGAGTGCTCATATGGCTAACGCTCGCCGCTACCAGCGGGCACTTAGTCAAGCCGGAATATACAACTAGTCTATGTATCAACATGCTATCCAACTTCGGGTTCGCTACGGAGAAACTGACCAGATGGGCTACGTGTACTACGGCAACTATGCCTCCTACTACGAAGTAGCTCGAGTGGAGGCGTTACGTAACCTGGGTATGAGCTACCGAAAACTCGAGGAAAGTGGAATTATGATGCCAGTGCTGGAGAATCATTCTTACTATCATCAACCAGTACACTACGATGATCTACTAACGATAAAGGTTCTTTTAAATGACATGCCGTCGGTGAAGATTACTTTCGGTTATGAATTTAGGAATGAAAATGAAGCTCTGGTTCATTCTGGTAAGACAGTGCTGGCATTTATGAAAGCAAACACCAAGCGCCCTTGTCGCCCACCCGAAACGATGATGAAGTTGCTAAAGCCATATTTTAGCTAAAAATTCTTCTGATAGCTTTATTGCATATTCCCAACTGAACCATTAAGTTTGCGGTCGCAATTGGCTATTTAACTATTTTATCAAGAGAGTTGGCGGAGTGGTCGAACGCGGCGGTCTTGAAAACCGTTGTACCGCGAGGTACCGGGGGTTCGAATCCCTCACTCTCTGCACAGTACATTCATTCAGCATCAAAACCCCTTTAATTGTATGATTAAAGGGGTTTTTTTTAAAAATGCTTCATATTATTCAGCTTTTCTCATAAAGTAGGTAACCGAATTATCTCACTAGTTGACATACATCAACTCGATGATATAAATATAATTACCTATGAAATCTACTATTGCAATATTGTTTTATTTAAACAAACCAAAAATTAATAGCAAGAGAAAAGTACCTATTAACGTGAGAATTAATGTGAATGGTCGCCGATCAGAAATAGCTACTGGTGAACAAATAAAGCCTGAAAAATGGAATTCTAAACAAATTGTGTAAGAGGAAACCTACAAGAGGCACGGCGGGTCAACGCTATATTAGATCAAACTCGGGCAAAAATCAGTAAGATATTTAATAGACTAATTGAGGAAGAGGTTACAGTGACAGCTTCAATGGTCAAGAGCGTATTTATAGGCAAACAAGACGAGCAGTACAGCTTACTTCAAATATTTCGTCAGCATAATGAGGAAATGCGAGCGAAGATAGGGAAGGAGTACGCTGCCGGAACATTAGAACGCTATGAGACTCCGCTAAAGCTGACACAAGAATTTCTTCGATATAAATACAATCGGGATGATATTTTTCTTTCCGAGCTGCAATACAAGTTTATTACCGACTACGAGTTCTTTCTGAAAACCGTAAGAGGTAATAGTCATAATACAGCTAGTAAGTACCTACGCAACTTTAAAAAGATCATTCGTATTGCGGTGGTCAATGGCTGGCTGGATCGTGATCCTTTTGTCGCTTACAAGTGTACGCTGCGAGAGGTGAAGCGCGACTTTTTAACTCAGGAGGAGTTAGACCGGATTACTGGTAAAGACTGCCCTGAGTGGCTCTGGTTAGCTGTAGAACGCCGTACAGGCTTAGTGGTAGGGTTTCATCTTGGCGGCAGAGACGAAGAAGGTGCATTAGGTCTATGGCTCAGTATCCGTCAAAAACTATGGCACAAAGCACTAATATTTACGGATGATTGGGCAGCCTATGCTAGCGTTTTTGCGAAAGGCCAGCACCAAGCAGCAGGTAAAAAACAGACCGTGAAGATAGAGCATCTTAATATAACACGCTGCGCCAACGGTGTGCCCGCTTAGTATGCAAAGCGTTGTCTTTCTCTAAAACTTGGGAAAGTCATTACTTAGCGATCAAGTACTTCTTAGTTCAATACAATCTTGACAGATTAGTAAAAAAATCCATCCTTATGTTGAGTACACTACCCGGCTATGTTGCTATCTACTTTCGGCGTATTCTTTCAGCGTAAGCACTGGTTTTCCTAATTGCTCCCAGGCGTTGGTTCCCTCAAAATGTTCGGGATAATTGTTCAATGCCTCTACAATATTGGCTCCGTAGTTAAATGTGGGGGTTAGCTTTCCGAATAATCGTAGCATCCAAAACGGTAGCTTCACGATCTTCATCTTCTCCTTTTTATAATGGCTAACGAATATTTTAGCTGCTTCATCGGCGGTAAATGCCTCGGTACCCTGTATGGTATATTCTACGTTACTTCCCTTGTATTTTGCCAAGGCATTGGCAACCATGCGAGCGTAGTCTCGACCAGCAATAAAATACATGGGATGTTTTGAAGTTCCTGAAAGAGCTATATTACCACCCTGCCGGTAAGAGCCTTGATCGAAGTTTTCCATAAACGTGGAGGGACGAAAGATAATGCAGGGAATGGAATGTTTCTTCAGTGTTTCAACGGCCTGGTTTTTCAAGCGAAATGCCCACCAGCTGAAACCATTCATTCCCTGGTACTGCTGCACTAAGGAGGATAAATAGCCAATGACTTGAATACCCTCTTTCACCGCTTCTTCTAGAACAAGCAAAATACCTTCTCGCTCGGGTTGAAAGTCGCGTTCGGTAGATGACTGGGCCACGGAGAGGCTCAGATAGATGGCCTCACATCCGGAAATAGTTTCGCGAATGTCTTTACGGTTTTTCAAATCGCCCACCACAATGTTGCAAGAAGGTGGTACGTGTTTTTCTTTCCCCGGCCTTACCAGGGCGGTTAAAGTGTGCCCTTCTGTTGTCAACCTTTCTGCTACGGGTTTGCCTAGCATTCCGGTAGCGCCAAACATAGCAATTTTCATAAGGTATAATTTTGGTAGAAACGTTCGTAAAAGTATAGGCCGCTTTATATTAATTCTATTTTTTCAATTATCTCGACTATATCATTTTCATAGTTCACGATTGTCAGCTCGGAAATAGTTCCTTTAATATCGAAATCCTTTTCATTCCATTCGTCCACCATTCTTTTACAAGTAAATTTATCCTTTGAATTTCCGATACCCAGATGTGGTATAAAATCAACATCCAAACGTAGATTGTCCTTTAGGTTTCCACTGTACAATTTATCGTGGAGTTTCACAAACTGACTATGTCCTTCATCGGGTACTAAGAAAGCGTGATAATAATCACTAAATGCATCTTTACTTATTACTGCACAGCGAAGCGAAAAGCCGAAACCACTACTACTTTGGACAATTCTATCGATCTCAGCTTTAAAGGCTGCTTCTGTTTTATTAAAAACAGGAAAGACAATGGTAAAATGAGGCTGAACAACTGAGTAATAGAGTTCGTCGTTGTTTTTTCTATACGTTTGAATCAAGTCAAAACTTGTCTCATCTAGTTCAGGATATGCCAATACTAAATATGCCATTCTTTGTCTGAATTGAATTGCTAAAATTGATGAAACTCTCTACTCGTATTGTCGGATAAAATTGATAACTGTGCTAGCGAAGGCCTGAGGTTCTTCGTAGTTGGGCGAATGAGCCGAATACTCAAATATTCTTAAGAACTTGTCTTGCGGAGGAGTGCCTAAATACTGATACGTCTGCTCAGCCAGCACTACCGGAAACACTTTATCGTGCCGCCCCCAGCAGAGGAGCGTGGGTACCGTGATTTGATGGAGGCGATCTGTCAGGTCTAGCCCCTGATCCAGGAACTGAAAGTTATAGGGTGCAAAGAAATAGGCCGTTGAAATTGGGGAATGAAAGAGCAACTCCGTAAAAGGAACCGCAAGTGAATCACTGTCCGGATTATAATCGTACCCGTTAGCGTGCGCAACAAAGGTGTAGTGCGCATCGTCATTAATACCCACTATCGGGTTCTGCTGATACCAGTTGAGGGCGAAATCCCAGAATGGCTGATCTTTGCCTTCGGCTATTTTCTTCTTCGCAAAACCTATCATAATTTCGCGAGACAGTGCGTTGGCGGTACTCCAACTATGCCCGCCGTCAATTTCTATCCACCCCCTGATTTTTGACTGATGCTTTACCAGATAATTCGCGCCCAAAGCCCCGCCCCAGGAATGACCCATCAGAAAAATACTGGGCTGATCGTACTTCACGTTAATCAGTTGCACTAACTGATCCAGATCATCCGTAAACTGCTCCATGGTTGATCCTTCCATGGAAGGGTTGCCCTGACTCATTCCACACATCCGCTGATCCCAGTATACGATGGTATACGATTCTTCTATCAACTGGTGCGATGGAAAAATCGTGTAGTACTGAGAAGACCCTCCATCAGGTCCCCCGTGCAGCATAATAATAAAGACCTCAGAATCTTTATTTCCTTTTACCCATACTGGCATAACAGCCTCATTATTTTCTAGGTAGAAGAAGTCGCCTTCATTAAACATTTCCTGTTCTTCGCAGGCCAACTGTAGAAAAGACAGCAGAATCAGTATTCGTGAGATAGCTCGAGTGGTTTTCATAAGGGTACAATAAATCCAGTGTTCATAGCAAAATGTGCCAAGTAATATCCATTGAAGGGAGCTTTCCAGAAAATCTCTGGTCGGGCAAAAACTTTGATAGATTTACCATGAATTTTAATACCATTGTAACCTATGCCCAATGCCACCGAAGGCATAATTTTTCCGCT
>CAKZPJ010000823.1 GCA_937138955.1 uncultured Flammeovirgaceae bacterium
TGCCGGTGTAGGCCTCTACGTTGTCAATGGTTTCTACGAATGCTTGGGGTGATTCTGAGGTACTTTCGTTGGGTAGCAGAAACCCAATAGCTTTAATCTCCGGCTTCTGGTAGTCTAGTAAAACTTTATAGTAGTAATCGGGTACGCTTACTCCATTTTCACCAATCCTTTTAGGGTTGCTTCCAAACACAGGTCCAGTCACCACATACAGACTTCCACTAGTGACCGCCCAATCACGGACATCTTCCTCCAAATCTTTCCATACCCCTCGATTAAAGGCACGATCCTGCGGACTCATGTTAGACAGGTAAAAACTTTCGCTCATAGCCACTTCCGAAAAACCCATGTCGCCTGCCGGAGCTAAATGACCTCGGTCGTAACCGGAGCGTCGGTAGTCGGTTAAAGAAGCTGACCCAGTACTAACTAGTGGATCTTCCCGAAAATCATCAGTTCGGTCGGCAATATTGGAGCGCACTTCGGCTTCGGTGAGTTCATAAGCAACCCATTCAGCTTGCTCGTGTTCTTCCACGTAAGAAAGCGAATAGTGTTGATGCTGCACCAATGAGCCATTATGAACGGAAGGCAGATAATTAAACCCCACGACTTCGGGAGTGGTAGTTTGGTTCTGACGCTTCAGATATATCAACAATAAGATAAGTCCCAGCACGATAAGTGCGGTAATAAATAGGGCACGAACAGTACTTGAAGAGCGGCGTTTATTAGAGCGATTAGCCATTGGTTTTATGAAGGGAGATGTTCTCGGGTATGCTTGAGAATAAACTGAATAATAGACCGAGGGTTAGGCAATCCGTGTACGTGTCCCTCTCCTTTTTTGATGATTACTTTCACCTTGCCATCTAGCTTTTCGTACTGTTCTACCATCAGCTGGGCATTTTCCGAATAAGGAACCACTTGGTCATCATCGCCCGAAACAACCAGTAGTGGAATTTCATTTTCAACCAACGGTTCCACTTTATCAATTGGGTTCTGGTTATACGCTTTAGCTTCCTCTTCAGTGAAATTATAGGCTCCCAAACACTTTTGCCAGTCTTCTTTGCTACCCATACCATCTGCTAGTCCGCCAGGCCAACTTTTTATATCGCAAACCGGAGCATCTACGTAAATACAGGCAACCTTCTCTGCGTTCTCAGCGGCCCAGTTGAAGACCGATAAACCACCTCGGCTCATTCCTTCCAAAGCCACCTTATTGGCAAACAAATAGCGAGAGTTAAGCAGTTCGTAAAATTCGTTCCAGAGCTGTACCGCTGCCGGGCTGCCGTAAAGGTCAGCCACATCAATATACACTACGTAGAAGCCTCGTTCCAGGAGAGCTAAATCTACTTCCGGACGATGTCCAAAAAAGCGAGCCCGCCAAAGCCAAGGATTACCCTCAGCTGCTTTATTAGGAACAACTACTCGGCACTGTCGCTCCTGAAACAGAAAAGAATACATAGTATAGCCGTGAAACGAACCCAGCTCCCCAGCAATCAGCCCATCGGGCACAAAGCGATCCGACTGCTGAATAGGAGTGCATTGTAGCAAAACTATTGACAGCAATAAGACAACAGCACGGCTGAACTGCTTATACTTTAATAATGTAGACAAATGGCAATTAATCATTCTCTACGATAACGCAACGGTTATTGCGAATATCGTCTTCGACGTTCTTAAATTTTACATCTTTTACGACTCTTCCATCACTATATTGTACATTGACTCGCTGATTTCGCCCAGCAATTTTCTGGGTTTTCGCTGGTTGTACCGGTTCTGCTGGGGGGCGATTAGCTGCCGGTTGCCGGCCACCGGATTGCCGGCCACCGGATTGCCGGCCACCCAATAAAGAACCTGATTCTTCTTTGGAAGCTTTTACTCCCTGCTCTGACTGCTGACGAGTTGGTCGGCGGGCTTCTTGCATCTCTTCTGGTTGCTGAACGGGAAGATTAGCCTTCATTAAGAAAGAAATTGTTTCTTCATTCACTTTTGCCAGAAATTGCTTAAAGAGTTCAAAGCCCTCAAACTTATAGATTATGAGCGGATCTTTCTGCTCGTATACCGCATTTTGCACCGACTGCTTTAGATCATCCATTTCTCGCAGATGCTCCTTCCAGTTTTGGTCAATCAGAGCCAACACAATAGACTTTTCCATTGATTGAACCAAATCTTCACACTCAGTCTCTATACTCTTCTTTAAGTTAGCCGATACGGTAAGCTGCATTTTCCCATCGGTGAACGGTACTAAAATGTTTTCTACCGTAGCACCTTTGGTTTCAAATACGTTCTTAATTACCGGGAAAGCTCGTTGAGCCAACTGCTTATTTTTTCGCTGATAGTTTTCGTAAGCAAAGTCGTACAGTTCATCGGTAAGATTAGCTTCGTTCACGCTAGTAAAGTGATCCTGATCAATAGGATGATCGACGCCTAGGGTGCCGAGCACAGTAAGCTTATAGCTTTCGTAATTACCTACTCCTTTAGTACTCATCACAATATCTTCGCAGGTATCGTAGAGCATATTCATAATATCTAACTGAAGACGTTCGCCGAACAGCGCGTGGCGACGACGTTTGTAAATAACCTCACGCTGCTGATTCATTACGTTATCGTATTCCAGCAATCGCTTACGGATAGCAAAGTTGTTTTGCTCTACTTTGCTCTGCGCCCGCTCAATAGAGCTGGTTACCATAGAGTGTTGAATTACTTCGCCCTCTTCCAGTCCCATACGATCCATCAGCTTGGCAATCCGGTCGGAACCGAATAAGCGCATCAGGTTGTCTTCCAAGGAAACGAAAAATTGGGAAGAACCCGGATCACCCTGCCGACCGGAACGTCCGCGTAGCTGTCGATCTACCCGCCGTGATTCGTGCCGCTCGGTACCAACGATTGCCAGTCCACCCGCTTCTTTAGATTCAGATGAGAGCTTAATGTCAGTACCCCGCCCGGCCATATTGGTCGCGATGGTTACCGTGCCGGGCTTTCCAGCATTGGTAATTACCTCAGCCTCACGTTGGTGCTGCTTAGCGTTAAGCACCTGGTGATCGATTCCTTTCATTTTCAGCATTCGACTCAGTATCTCAGATATTTCTACCGAAGTAGTACCCACAAGCACTGGACGACCCTTGTCGGTCATCTCTTTAATCTCATCGCCTACTGCGTTAAACTTCTCTCGCACCGTTTTAAAGACTTTATCTTGCCGATCATCCCGAACGATGGGTTTATTAGTAGGGATAACCACCACATCTAGCTTGTAGATGTCCATAAACTCGCCCGCTTCCGTTTCAGCCGTACCGGTCATACCGGCCAGTTTATGGTACATGCGGAAGTAGTTCTGTAGGGTGATTGTCGCGTAGGTTTGCGTAGCCTCTTCTACTTTTACGTTTTCTTTCGCTTCTATTGCTTGGTGCAATCCGTCGGAGTAGCGGCGACCGTCCATTACCCGCCCAGTTTGCTCATCCACAATTTTCACCTTGCCATCGGCGATGATATATTCCTGATCCAGCTCAAACATGGCGTAAGCTTTCAGCAACTGGTTCACCGTATGAATTCGCTGCGATTTGACTGAATACTCTTTAATTAGTTCATCTTTCTTCTCCACCTTCTCCTCATCCGGCATGGATTCGTCCTTCTCCAGTTGATCAATCTCAGTACCGATATCAGGCATGATAAAGAACTGCGGATCTTCGCCCTGCTTGGTGATCTGCTCCAGCCCTTTTTCAGTCAGGTTAATATTATTGGTTTTTTCCTCAATGGTAAAGAACAGCGGCTCATCCGCCTCGGGCATGGCTTTCTGATTATCCTGTAAGTAGAAGTTCTCAGTTTTCTGTAGCACTTGCCGCACCCCAGTTTCACTTAGGTAGCGAATAACTGGTTTGTGCTTAGGCAGTCCCCGGTAGGCTCGGAACAAAGACACTCCACCTTCCTGCGTATTACCTTCCTTAATTTTCTTCTTAGCATCTTGCAAAAACTCGTTAACGATCTTTTTCTGCATTTCGTAGAGTTTACCCACTCGTGGTTTAAACTCGTAGAACTCATGCTCATCGCCCCTGGGAATTGGTCCCGAGATAATTAGTGGAGTACGGGCTTCGTCAACTAGTACCGAATCTACCTCATCCACCATGGCAAAATGATGACCGGGTTGTACCATGTCTTCGGGGTCTCGAGCCATATTGTCCCGCAGGGAATCGAAGCCAAACTCATTGTTGGTACCGTAGGTAATATCACAAGCGTAAGCCGCTCGTCGTTCATCCGAATTAGGCTGATGACGATCAATACAATCTACCGATAGTTGGTGGAAGCGGAAGAGCGGGGCCATCCACTCAGCATCACGCTTAGCCAGATAGTCATTCACCGTTACAATATGTACGCCCCGCTTGGCCAGCGCATTTAAGAAAGCGGGTAAAGTAGCCACTAAGGTTTTACCTTCTCCGGTTGCCATCTCTGCAATTTTACCCTGGTGCAGTACAATTCCTCCAATTATCTGCACATCGTAGTGCATCATGTCCCAGACGATGGGTGTTCCCGCTGCATCCCACTGATGCTCCCAGGTAGCTTGTTCACCTTCTATAACGATATTGGGGTACTTAGCCGCTAGTTGTTTGTCGTAGAGCGTAGCAGTTACTACTAATTTCTTATTCTCTTTGAGGCGACGGGCGGTTTCTTTTACCACCGCAAAAGCTAGCGGTAGCACCTCCATCAGTATCTCCTCCAAACGTTCGTTTCTATCCTCCTCCAGTTGATCAACGCGGGCAAAGACATCTTCTTTCTCCTGCATATCCATGTCGGGCGTATTTTGCACTCGCTGGTTGAGTTCACCAATCTCTTTATCAATATCGGCCAAACCTTCGTTAATATGCTGGCGCAGCTCTTCTGATTTTGCCCGAAGCTCATCATCGCTAATGGATGCCAGTTGAGCGAACTCTTGGTTAGTCTGCTCTACTAGCGGCATAATATTTTTAATATCCCGATCTGACTTAGATCCGAATAGTTTAGCTAATCCTTTGGTAAGCGCATCAATCATGAACTCTGTATATTCTTTAGTTAAAACTCTTTAGTATTCAGTCTACGATCTACCGTCCACAGTTGCTAATTAATCCAGATAAAATTTCTCTATGTAAAGACGCTAATAACTGTAGACTATTGGCTATTGCCTATGGACTAATTATAAACCTCATTTAGACAAAAACAGTGCCCTCAAATACCATAACGGCGGGGCCTGTCATAAAGACTTGCGTGAAACCTCGGCTTTCTTCACGCTTAAATGCAATCGTTATTCGTCCTCCCTTAGCCTGAACCGTGATAGGGCTTTCCAGATTATCCGCATGAGCCAACGCTAGCGCAACTGCCGTAATGCCCGTACCCGACGATAGTGTTTCATTTTCTACCCCTCGTTCGTAGATTCGCATCTGAACCTGACCGTTTGTTGTTTGAGTGAAGTTAGCGTTGGTACCTTTAGGCATAAAACGATTATCGTAGCGCAGCTTTTTTCCTTCGATCATCACATTGTAGTCTGACAGTAACTGTTCTTCGGGCAAAACTCTGACAAAATGTCGGGTTCCGGTATCTAGAAAGTACCCATCGTCGTAGGTATCTACCTGAAAAACATCCGATAGGTTGATAGTCACCTGCTCTCCTTCTATTGCAGCCGTATGCACGCCATCGTGGGCTTGAAAGGTAGTCTCTTCGCTAATGATCCCTAAACGATTTGCTAAGTGTACTGCACAGCGAGCACCATTGCCACACATGGCCACCGAACCATCAGCGTTATGGTAGACCATTTCAAAGTCATAGGTAGGATGCGCGTTCAATAAGATGATTCCGTCGCCCCCTACTCCAAACCTACGATCGCACAAGCGAGAAATAAGCGCAGTATCTTCACTCGGAAACAATAGTTTCCGATTATCAAACATTAAGAAATCATTTCCGGCTCCTTGGTACTTGTAAAAATGAAGCGAATTCATGCAACAATAATTAAAGCACCAAGATACAAAAATTACCTACGGCTAATAAGGTAGGCTAAGAAATTTGGAATTAAGCAGCAGGTAGAGGATAAGACAAAGCTACCTTAGCGACTGAGCATAAAGGACGTTGTAGGCTCGATCATATTTTAAAAGCGACTATGGAACCTGGCAGGGAATGCTCTGCGAATTCCAGCATATCAGGCGGAAAACCAAGGAATTCGTTCTCACTCATACGGGGATAGGGGGCACTTCTATTACTAAGTTACTCTGTCATTAGTCAGATACGAATATGCTTCTAAGTACAATCAAGAAAGTTATGTTGGATGTGCTCCGATAACTGATAGTATTTTATCTAGAAAGGCACGATACTTTTCAAAGAATTCATAAGAGGCTTTCACTAACTTCTCCACGGAGACGAACAGTTCACAATTGGGTTACCTCTCGGCGGAAATGCCGCCAGAGCATCTCTATGGGGTTAAGCCAAGGACTGTAAGTAGGCAAGTATAGTAGGTTCAGTCTTCCAGCGGCCACTCGTACTATTTCTTCCACCTTACCACCACTATGCGTATCAGCATTATCCCAAGCTACATACACTGTCTTGGTAGGATGCTTCTCTAATAGCTTGTTCAATAGTTCAGCAATTTGC
>CAKZPJ010000824.1 GCA_937138955.1 uncultured Flammeovirgaceae bacterium
TTTAGGGTACATTTCAGCCTTCCCAGCAATTTTCACAAAGTCATCAACTTTCTTCTCTACCAAGTAAGGTTGGTTTAATGATAAACCCTCTTTAGGTTCAATTAGCTCAATCATTGTTGGTTTTTCGGGCTCTTTATCGCCGTAAGCTGCTGCAATAACGAAACCAATCAACGGTGATAAAATGAGACTCCAAAAAAAAGCCCATCCCCCCCCCAATCTTACGCTTGCTTCCATAAAACGCAACTAAAAAACAGAGAATAATCCAGATAAAGGCGACTTCCATAGTTATGTAGTTAGGTTAATAAAAGCATAAATATAACAGTTCAAAAACAAAATAGAAACTTTCGCCTATTTTTTAGTATTCCTATGTGAAGTATTTTTTAGTGGCTTTTTGTCTATTAAAAGTGAATTATGAGTTAGTTTTTTAAGTAGTCAGTTGGACACAACCATTTTATTATTAAGACCGTCATTGCGACGAGGCACGAGGAAGCAATCTCCCTTATAACGAGTTGATTGCTTCGTCGCTTCACTTCTCGCAATGACGTTTATATGTAATTTAATTATGGCTTACTGCTTATCTGAATTATTTTAGTGTCATTCATAATTTGTTCCTCCTTGAAACTTGAACCGTTCATTGTGTTTTACTTGCCACTGCAATAGTTTGATATGCTCTTGGTACAACCGCTGATGAGTGCTCGCCTCTCGCTGCAAAGTGTTTACCTTATCTTGTAACTTCTTATGATCGCGATACACATCTTTAAGAAAGAAGCTAAGCACACTAACCCCAATTCCTAGCAAGCTCATTAGCAGGGCATTTGCCATAAGTAATAATTCTGAGTTTTCCATGGTTACAATATATACCCATCAGCAGTAGCTCTTTCCAGTTTATGTATTATTAAGACAAATTTTGCCTTATAATGCATATATTTATTTATCCTCATCGCTATTTACTGGCTCTCCCAGTATTTCATAGATGATTTGTACCTGTTTAGGGGTATACATATGCCCCTGACGCTTACCGATCTGTTCTTGGTGCGGATTGAGCCAATTCGTTAACGTTCGGGCGGTTACTCCATAAGATTGGGCTAATTCTTGCTTGGTTTGTGGTTTTATTGATCTACGGCTCATGACTGAAAAGGTAACAATTGGAATTAAATGGTGGACAGAAAACGTATTTTAGACATGTATTGTTATTAATACGACAATTTAGTATTTTTGATCACATTTTTTGTTCTTTTTGAGAAATTTTGATCTTACTTACTAATGAATAATACTCCTTTACTCCCTTTGCGCCATATTCGTAAAGAACGGAACCTTAGTCAGGAAACGGTCGCTAACTTTTTGAATATTAAAACCACTACGTACAGTAAAATTGAACGAGGTATCATTCAGATTACCTTATCCCGTTTGTACGAACTAGCCGAAGTATTCCAATTATCACCCTACGAGCTGCTCAGCTATGAAGATGCCGATACACTTTCAGTGGCCAATGACATTCCGAATATTACCTATGTGCCGGTTCATGCCCAGGCAGGTTTTTTAAATCATTTTGTAGATCAGCGTACTCCCCCGGAAGGTATCTCGTTCAGTATTCCTACTTTTTCCGAGAAAGACCTGTATATGATTAGTGTGGAAGGAGATAGCATGTACCCTACCCTGACTCCGGGGGCTTATATTATTATTAAAGAGGTAAAAGATCATTATTTACTACAGTGGGGCGAACCCCATCTGATTGTTACTACCGATGGGCGAGTAGTAAAAAGGGTACTTAAACACGCTGACGCCTCACTCCTTACGCTATATTCTGATAACGATCTTTATCAACCCTACGAAATCCAACGAGAAAGTATTCTCTCTTTGTGGAAAGTAATTGGTATGGTATCTAAATCGTTT
Source organism: uncultured Flammeovirgaceae bacterium (assembly GCA_937138955.1). GTDB lineage: Bacteria > Bacteroidota > Bacteroidia > Cytophagales > Cyclobacteriaceae > Tunicatimonas. The sequence continues at coordinate 1,894 of CAKZPJ010000824.1, forward strand.
ACCCCACGGCGTAGCAGCTCTCCCTATCTTAGTTGATTTTTCGACGAAATATTGCCAACTTCTGCCATGATCTATACCTCATCATTCTGGCAGTATTTCACAAAAAATTTCATCATTGGCAGGCTAATTCTAGGGCTTACGCTGCTTATTATTAATGCTCCGCTAGTATCGGCTCAGTTTAATCATCCCCGTAGTATTGTCACGCAAGATCAGATAGAGAACATCCGGAAAAGACTGGACACTGAGCCTTACCAAACAATGGTAGCAAACTTAGTCCAAACCGGCAAGCAGCACCGCATAGAAAGTGAAGGAGACCTTAGCTACAATCCTTACGAAGAAAGTGACCGCTTGGGGGTTTGGGCCTATTTGTATCTACTCACCGAAGAATCAGATTGGGCGAGTCTAGCCTGGCAGGCTACTGAAAAAATACTGGCCGACACAGTTTACTTAACCAACTCACTAGCAAAAGGGCTCACCCGAGCGAGACTACTCCAGAAACTAGCTTACGCCTACGATTTTTGCTATTCCGCCTGGTCAGAGGCACAGCGGCAGTTGGTTAATGACACTCTTTTTGACGTGCTATATTCGGTGCATACTACAATGGGTTACGCGGCTAACTACAGTATTGAAAGCAATTGGATGGGAGTGCGCTACGGTAGCGTTATTCTCGCTTCAAGAGTATGGGACTGGACCGATACTACAAATTATAAGCGATCGCCTGTTCTGCCAGTTCAGTGGGATGCTACCAAGCGACTGCAAGATCATATTCAGGCCAATATTTATCATAGTGGCTGGAATGTAGAAAGCATGTCGTACCATATTTATAACTGGACATTTGTTGGCCCGGCTCTTATCACCTTACAAAATCAATTAAGTAGCTTCTCCCTGCTAGACTACGCACCCAATATCCAGCATTCACTACAAGCACTGATGACCTCCGTAGTTTCCATAAAAAATCGGTACAATCTCGGTTATACAGCCGATTTATCAGATGATGATATGATGTTCAGTACGGGTGGCGTATTAGCAATGGGCTTCTCCCTGTTTCCAACTGAGCAACATTCGGCATTGAAGTGGATGCACGACTATTTAATTGAGCCAAAAAGTTACCAAGCTGATGATGGACAACTAGCGTACAGTATTTTATTTTACCCTCACGGTACGACGGCAGAGAATCCCACTCATCTAGGTTGGAAGTCTTTCGTAAGCGAGGAAACGGGGGTAGTTGTCTTCCGCAATCGCTTTGAGGATGAGAATGATATTGTGGCAACCTACCACGCCAAAGCGAACCGGATTCGTGGTCATCAGGGGCCAGATGCTAACACTATCCGACTACTTGGTTTGGGAGTACCCTGGATTATTGGTGGAGGCCGTACAGGATTAACCGCCGGACAATCTAACTTGTTTCCCAGCGTGGAGAAAACTGCGGAAAGAGATGATAAAGGCTTAGGGGAATTACACGATTACTCCTTTTTCAACGATGGTTCGGGTGGATACGTAATTGGATCGGGCAGTGCGGTAGGAACTCGTAACCACCGCCGACAATTTTACGCAAATTGTGATCACCCTTCGGCAGAGGGTATTTTTATTGTTCAGGATTCTTCTACCAATGGGCAGCGATGGCGCATTAATACGCCGGAGTTCAATCAATACCAACTGGCAGAAGATGGCTTCATACTTACTGCCCCTAATGGTTCTAGCCTAAAACTTACCGTACTACATACCGAAAGACCAATTAAATTAGACACTGGAAAAGTACCTTACGGTGGGCAAACTAAGCAGCATAATCTTGGTATTGTTTATCAGGGACAAGCTTATCAGTTCAGTCGCTACATTGATGTGTTTTGTGACAACAATATTACAGTAGCAATCACCTTACAACCAAAAGGCCAGTCTCACCCAGTAATTAGTTCTAAAGATAGCCGTATCCAGATTGACGGAGAAAAGCTGGAGCTACCTTTCTCTCTATTGAGCAGTAAGGCGAAATAGCTGCATTGGCCCATCGTTATTGGCTACCAATAAAACATACCCTGAAGAAGAACGTAGCCAAGCAAGTTTGCGAACATCACCTGGCACATACAAGCCACTCTTAGAACTCGGTAGTGGATCAAAATCACCTCGGCTATTGCCTAGCATCACCAAGCCTGTACCAGCATCCAACCGGGGCGTTCGGGTTTCTACACTATGGAGGTTGCCCGCTAAAATAATGTCCAGATGTTCATCCTGATTTACATCAACGAGTAACATATCGCGCACCGCTGAAAACTGAGCTTCATTCTCCAGAGGTACTAGTGTAGTGATTTTACCATCTTGAATAGATGCCCACGATGAGCGAAACGTTTGGGCGGAAAAATGTTTCGCTTGCTTGAGTTCGTTATCGCCTACCAATTGCGACAAGGTAGCCTGAGCGTAAGAATCATAATCGGTAAACTTCTTTTTTACGGTCGGAAGCTGCTGGTACATCCGGTCTCGCTCTTCGGTGGTGTAAAGTTTGCCATTTTGGTAATAACCAAACAGCAAATCGGTAGAACCATTAGCATCAAAATCGTCGGCGTATAATTCAAAAGGGGATTGAGTAGATGCGGTGTAGCGGTAGTTCAGACCTACATTGCCCATCACTAACTCATCAGCACCATCCTGATTCCAATCAGCAGCAGCCAGACTAAACCACCAACCTACCGATGCTAAACTATCGGAATCAGCCGATTTTAAATGGCCGTCTGCATTAGTAAATACTGTAGGCGACATCCACGTTCCGACCACTGCTAACGCCGGTGGTTTATTATCATCTAGCTTAACCCACCGAGCATCAGTAATTAATTCGCTCTGCTTTAGTTCCGGAAGCCAGACATCAGTTATATCCTCGAATTTTCCTTGCCGGTTTTCTAGTAAATAGCTTCGGTCGGGTGATGGATATTTTCCCGGAATGGTGTATCCACCTACGAATAAATCCTGATCGCCATCACCATCAAAATCGGCGGCGGTAACGCAGGTTCCAAACGAGTGCATATCGGGTAATGCTTCGCTTGCCCACTGAAAATTTCCTTTTCCATCATTGAGATATAAATGATCCTGCAACTTTTTACTATCCGCCGCATATTCACCGCTCCCGTTGACTACGTACAAATCCATATCCTGGTCACCGTCAGCATCAAAAAATATCGCGTCGGTAGATTCGCTGGCTGCATGTTGCTGCCAAGGTTGGTTTCGGACTTGAGTAAACTTACCGGAGGTCATTTGAATAAACAGTTCCCTGGATTGTCCGCGAGCCCCACCAACGAAGAAATCATCCAAGCCATCATCATTTACGTCGGCCGATGCCAGAGCGGGTCCAAAGTCAGATAGTTTATGAGGTAGCAAGAACTCACGATCAAAATCGTCAAACTCCGATTCCCGGTGATGAAATGATAAGCCGATTTGATCGGTAATTTCTTCAAAAATCTGAATGCCTACCAACTCGTTATTAGTCGAGCTTGGTTCAGCATTTTGGTAAGCAAATGTAATCGTTTGATTAGATTCTACATTTTTCAGCGTTTGGCTCAACCCATCTGGCCAAGTAATTTTAAGACTATCTACTGATTGATCGCCCAAACCAAAATAAAGAATAGGTTCTACTGACGACTGATAGCCCCGCGTAAGTTGCAGCTGCCGCATTTGGAATGTATTAGCTTGGTACACAATTGCTTTCGCCCCAATACCAAATGGGTTACCGGAGTTTCCGGCTAGCTTTATCTTTAAATAGGAATTCCGCTTAGCCGGAGGACGATTTAGGTAGATAGTAGCAAAATCATCTAAGTTGTTGACAACCAAATCTAGGTAGCCATCATTGTTCAGATCGGCGTAGGCAGCTCCATTAGAAAAAGTAGCTTCCCCCAATCCCCAAGAATCACTAACACTTGTGAATGTCAAATCTTTTTGATTATGATACAGATAATTCGCGATCTTCTGAGAGGGCATCTGGTTGAGCAGCGATTGGGCAGCGGGTTCGTTCAAATCAACAAAGCGAGCACTCATCGCTTCCAGTTCCTGATTGATACCTGCTACAAAATCGTTGTTGAGTACGTCTTTTCGTAAGCCATTGGTAATAAATAGGTCTTGCCAGCCATCATTATCTAAATCAGCAAATAACGGAGCCCAACTCCAGTCGGTTTGATCTACTCCCGCTAAGCGAGCAATGTTGCTGAATAATACTGTTTCGGACTCACTAATTGATGGTGATGGATTATTCAATTGCAAACTATTATACATGTACTGAAAGTGGTAGCCCTTATCCACAAAATCCCAAAACTTAGCATCACTAATGCCTGATAGGTTGGCTTTTTGCCGATATTGATCGGGTGCCGCCATATCCACCACCGCAATATCGGGCCGGAGATCGTTATTAAAATCGGCCATGTCTACCCCCATTCCAAAGAAAGAAATTTGCTGGGTAGCCTCGTGAATAGATTCCGTAAACGTACCGTCCTGATTATTTAGGTAGAGATAATCGTGCTCATAGAAGTCATTCGCTACGTAGATGTCGTCCCAGCCATCTTGATCCACGTCTCCTACGGTGAGACCAAGCCCGTAGCTATGCTGCGTTCCAATAATACCCGCTTCCCGGCTGACATCGGTAAATCTACCATTGTCATTTCGGTACAACTTATCGCCAACGTAGGGGTCGCGCTGGTTAGATTTGGTCAAAACCCGTCCATCGTAGGTTTTCATGCCGTGGTTTACCAAAAACATGTCCAGATCACCATCGCGGTCGTAGTCAAAGAAAGCGGCTTGAATAGAATAGCCCGGATCATTGAGTCCATACTGCCGGGCTTGTTCCCGAAAAGTACCATTTTTCTGATTGATGTAAAGCAGATTCTCACGGTTCTCCGGTTGAAGGTTACCTGAACGGCTAACATAGATATCCAACCATCCGTCTGCATTTACATCAGCCATGGTTACCCCCGTACACCAACTTGCTCCATTAGCAGGTAATATTCCAGCAGTAATAGAAATGTCTTCAAACTGGAGTCTCCCCCCTCGGCTTCCTCGATTACGGTAGAGTTTGTTAGACACTGTATTTCCGGTAAAAAATAAATCTGTCTTACCGTCATTATCAATATCGCCTGCGGCTACTCCCCCACCATTATAGAAGTATTGATAGAGCAATATATTCCGAAATCGGTCTTCGGCAACCTCATTAATGAAATAGATACCGGTTTGGTCAGAAGTGAGTTTTTTGAATGTAGGCGTTGACGGTGGGGCTACCTGAGATGTACTTTGCTCAGGCGGTGGAGTATCGACCTGCTCAGTATTACAGGCCGTTATAATGAGACAACCTATAAGAAGATGAAGGGTAATATTTAAATACATAAACTCAACTATCTTAACGTATACTCCGAAATATAAAACAAAAAAAGGGAAGAAGGCACTCAGCCTCTCCCCTTCATTCATTTAGTATTTTCAGTTAATCAAAAGCCTGATTAACATCGGTTTCATAGTCAGGAATTTCGGAGAAGAACGGACTATTCCACGGAACAGCCGAGCCTCCTCGGTCTCCAGCAGGAATATCCATCCGCAACCCCTGCAAATAGTACAAACGGTCACCTTCGAAAGCCATTTCTTTGAAACGCTCCAGATGAATAGCATCCTCCAGACCTTCTGCTGCGCCGGTGTAATCGCCAATTCCCGCACGGTTACGTACCGCGTTTAGATCAGCGGTAGCACCTGCCGCATCACCACTTTGTGCTCGGATAATAGCTCGTAGTAAATGCATATCAGCTAATCTGAGTAAAGGCAAATTCGTGAGTCTTCTTCCGGCTCGGAAGTAACGATTATTCCACATATAAGCCTCAGTAGTAGCAAAATTACCATTAGGCTCAGGGTAGATATTATCGGCAATAGTATCAGTCTGCGCCGAAGGAAGTAACCTTAAAAATAATTGATTAAATCGTTTATCTTGCAGGGCTTCAGCAGTTAATTCACCGCTAGCGTCTTCCCAACCTGCCTGTTGTAGAAAGCTTTCGCTGGCAACAATATAACGGCTTTGATTTGATTCCGGACCGCTAGCATCGCGATTACTAGCGTTATATTCACGAAAACGACGAGGGTGCTTCCAGTTACTAGAACCCCCTAAACCATCTCCGGCCCATAGGGCGTAGTACCAAATCACTTCACTTCCGCGGGCAATACCGGTTTTGTTAAAGGCTTCAATGGGATCTTCTTCTAGCGTATAGTCCCCCCCGTTCTGATCGATCACAAAGTTGAGTTCTGCTAAAGCTTCGTTATGCATATCCGGCCCCATATGGAACAATACCTTTGCTAACAGAGCTGAGGCAGCAAATTTGTTTGCTCTGCCATCGGCATAGGAAGGGTCTTGAACTCCCTCTTCGTAGCGTTCGGGAAGCAGGTCTTTAGCTGCTCGCAAATCCTCTACAATTTGTCCGTACAGATCATTAGTAGAAGCAAGTTCAGAAGTAATAGCTTCGTCGAAATTCTGCGCCTGATTAATTCGGAAAGGAATACGCTTCTCATCGTTCGGATACGGAGGCATATAGATGCGAGTTAACCAATAATAGGCATAAGCCCGAACAAAGTGCAACTCACCGGCAATACGATCTACCTCATCTTGCCGACCTTCGCCGGCAAAGGGGCTTCCATTATTCTCCGCTACAAAATCTAGTGCTCCGTTAGCAAAGCCTACCGCAAAGTAGCCACTATTATATATCCCATTATCAAACAGACCAATCTGCATATCGGTAATACGGGCGTACATATCTTCGGCATCGCCATTAGGCTCAAAGCCAGAGGTAGCGGGGGCTAAGTTAACACCATCGGCAAATAGTTCGCCAGCTAGGTAACCGTGGGCAAAGATAGTACGAAATCCACCATTGCCGGATAGACCGTAGTACGCACCAATGGGTGCTTTCTCAAAATCTGACAGAGTCTGCCAAGGTGCCTCGGCCGGACGATCTAGTTCAAAGTACTCTTCGTTATCACAGGCTGCCGTGAAAAACACTAGCGCTAAGCCTGATAATAAAATGCTTATATATTTTGCGTAACTCATAACGATAGTTAATAATTAAAATGAAAATGTAGCTCCTATATTCCAGCTTCGAATTTGCGGTAAAGTCACACCAACCCAACCCTGTCCTAGGTTTCGGTTACCGCCTAAGTTTACTGCCTCAGGATCATATCCATCAAACTCAGTAATGGTGAATAGATTGTTAGCTGATACGTATACTCGGATACCGTTCATACTCCAGCGCTCCATCAAAGTAGCTGGTAGATTATAGGCGAGCTGTAACGTTCGCATTCGTAGAAAATCCCCTTTCTTTAGGAATTTATCGTGTACTTGTCCATTTCGCTGATTATCAAAGCGTTGGTTTTCGCTAATTGTTCCATCCTCGTTAACAATATCGTAGCGTCGGTTCCAACTTAACTGTGGCCATTCAGCATTAGTGTTGCCTTCCGTCCAAGTGTTACCGACAATACTTTCTCGAATAATTCCTCCACCAGTGTATACGTAGGACTGACTACGCTCAGCTCGATCATAAATGTAGTTACCTCCCGAAAATACAAGTACTGCCGAAAGTTCAAGACCTTTATAGCGGAAGTTATTAGTGAATCCACCAAAAAAGGTAGGCAGTCCTGTTTTATCTTTAAAGTCAAAGAGGTGGTCTTGAAGGTTAGATCGGGTAGCAGGAATAGTATTTCCCGTACGTACTCGTTCTCCGGTTTCTTCAAAAAGCTCCAGATCCATTTCGTTAATGAGTTCATAGCCCCCCTGAGGGTCAATGCCGGCGTATTCAGCCATTCGGAAGTAACCAATAGACTCACCAGCGGTAGTTACCAACGGACTATCTCGAACATTGTAAAGTTCTTCATCTTCCCCACCGGTTAGTCTCACCACCTCATTTTGATTGGTTGTCAGGTTAAAACTAGACGACCACTGAAAGCCACCTTGATCAATATTGATCGTGTTTAGCGTGAACTCAAAACCTTGATTACGTAGGTCACCAATATTATCCCAAATACGAGGCCCATTGGTAAATAGTCCAGAAGATTGAGGAATCTGAACCTGTAGTAATAGATCCTGAGCATCTTGCAGATAATACCCTACCGAACCACTAACTCGATTTCCAACCAGTTCAAAATCCAGCCCTACGTCGTAAGCATTGGTAGTTTCCCAAGTCACCGACCGATTACCGATGCGCGTTAGTAAGTCACCTGCACCCACATCTCCGTAGCGCCCCCAAGCGGCATAGCCAGTTTCGGTAGCAAGAGGGTCAATTGCTGAGTTTCCAGTCTGACCAAAACTACCCCGCAATTTTAAAAACTCAATAGGGGTCACATTTTTCATAAATTCTTCATCCGAGATAATCCATCCGGCTGAAGCTGCCAGAAAGTTACCCCACCGCTCTTCTGGAGCAAACACCGATGAGGCATCACGACGGTAACTTAGCCCTACTATGTAGCGATCCATCAGTTTGTAATTGAACCTTCCGAAAAAGCCGCGGAAGTATCGCTCGCCTCCTAGCCCATTAGAAACTCGCTGTACATCGCCCGGAGAACCCAAGTCCTGCGCTTCACCAAAAAGCTGTTGTGCTTCAGTATTACGACGACGGGTTTGCTGTTCGGTAGATTCCGCTCCCGCTACCAAATTAATGTTATGACTGTTCCCAAAATCTCGGTTATACGTTCCGTATATATTATAGTTTAAACGGCGAAACGTGGTTCCGTTATCAAATGCGTATTTACTATCTTCCCGAATTACCGTATTTCCCCACTCAACATTGCTAGCGTGCTGAAAGTCAAACGATAATTCCGATCGTACTGATAAGCCCTCGATAAACGGGATGTTATAGTTTAAATTCAAGCCACCAATAGCTCGATAGGTCTCCAGATCATTTACGTAATTATCGCGGTTGATCGTGGCGCGTAGATTACGCCCTGACAGTGGGTCAAACAGTATTGGATTACCATCGTCATCCTGAAAGTTAGGGTTGAATATAGGGAAAATTGGTAGCGCACCGCCGTTGGCTATGTTGTACCCGCCTCGGGCAATATTAGCATTCCCCCCCGGAGCACCACCATTAGGAGCCCGTTCATTATTGGTATAACTTAACGCAATACGAGACCCTACTGAAAAGTTCTTAGCTGGATAGAAATCTACGTTCGCTCGCGTAGCGTAACGGCGTAATCGACCACCTTCCAGAATACTTTTATCTTCCCGATAGTTGCCTGATAGATAATAATTCGTTTTCTCAGTAGCATTGGAGGTAGATAAATTTACATCCATAAAGCTACCTTGCCGAAGGGCTTCATCAAACCAATTAGTATTAGCAATCTGACTACGATCCAGTACCGCAGTAGGATCGCGAGAATCATTTAGCAACGAGTTGGGGTCAAACTCAGGCAAACCTCGGTTAGCTCGAGCCTGATCTACCAGACCTAACCAGGTAGGCCCACCTACAAAGCCAATTTGCTCAGGCCCACGAACCACGTCGGTAATTCCGTAGTTGATGCTTAGGTCAGTGGTTCCTTTCCCGCCTTTCCCTGATTTGGTGGTGACGATAATTACCCCGTTAGCACCGCGCGATCCGTAAATCGCGGTAGCTGAAGCATCCTTCAACACTTCAACCGATTCAATATCGTTGGGATTGATGGTAGCTAGCGGATTCTGCCCGGTAGTACTGGCATTACGTCCCAAGCCGCCTTGCTCGCCTCCACCCTGACCACTGAGTACCATGCCATCTATAATCCACAAAGGTTCAGTACCAGATGAGATTGAGTTGGTTCCCCTGATTAGTACCCGAGTAGGTGCTCCTGGTACTCCGGAAGTAGACGAGACTTGCACCCCAGTAGCCTGCCCCTGTAGGGCCTGATCTAAAGTGGGTGCCGCCTTGAAGTTACTGAGTTCTTCTGCCTTCACGGTAGAGATTGCCCCGGTTACATCCCGCTTCAGTTGGGTGCCGTAACCTACTACCACTACTTCTGATAAGCTCTGAATATCAGGCGCTAGGGAGAGGTTGATAGTAGATTGGTTACCTACAGCAATTTCTTCGGTTTCGTAACCCACCGAACTGAATACTAGTATCGCTTCTGAATTAGGTACCGTAATACTGTAGTTACCATCTACATCGGTTACTGTTCCCTGGCTAGTTCCTTTCACTAGAACGTTAACCCCAGGTAATTGGGTCTCGTCAGCTAAGTCGGTTACAGAACCCGAAACCGTTTGGCTCTGAGCCCAAACAGAATGCTGGAAACACAAAAATGTACCCAGCAAGCATAAGTAAAAAGTTAGTCGCATATATTTAGGAGTTTAGTTACGAGAAAAAGGTTATAATAGAATAATACTAAGTCAGCAAACCGAAACTTCAGCTTTCGCATAAATTTAGATAACTTCCTTAACTAGTAGATACAATTTACTAACACTGCTTTGCTGTATCTCTTCGCTACCCCAATCTTGGCACCTTCTAAAGTCGTCATTTCAAGTGCTAAGTATACACCATGGAAACAGCTAGAGCAGAATGTTACTATTATCAAACGAACTAATTTTCTTAAAAAAAATGAAAATACCTACTGAATTGTTCTATTGCTAATAGTAATTTTTACCGGAAACGTATCCGGTATTAAAATCTTTGCAATATTTGTAAATACATTACCGGTCTACTGCAATATGTGTATTAGGGATTGGACGGATATTCTAGCGAGTAATTATAAGCCTAGCACCTCTGACTTTAAGAGCCTATGAAAAGTAACTCTACCACTATTAAAGATATCGCTTATCTATTAGATATTTCTGCCTCTACTGTTTCTCGGGCACTGAATAACCACCATGAGGTTAGCCCAAAAACCCGGCAGGCCGTATTGAAGGCAGCCAAAAAACTTAACTACCAACCTAACGCATTGGCCATTGGACTGGTTAAAAACCGGACTAATACACTAGGCGTCCTCATGCCTGATATTACCCAGCCATTCTATAGTTCGGCTATCAGTGGTATAGAATATGTGGCAGTTGAACGGGGGTACTACGTGCTTATTTGTCAGTCTGACGAATCGTATCAGAAAGAAATGGACCTAGTTAGTATGCTAAATAAGTACCGTATTGATGGTCTTATTATCTGCCCAGCAACTACCACTGCCCGCTACCAACACCTTCGGGAGGTTAACAAAACTACTCCGTTAGTACAGTTTGACCGGGTAGTAGAAAAAATAGAGTCGCATAAGGTAGTATCCAATGATTACCAGGGGGCTTATGAAGTAGTAACTCATCTGCTTCAGTGTGGGTACCAGCGAATAGCGCATATTGCTGGTCCTAAGCAACTATCGATTAGCAAAAACCGAAAGCGCGGTTATTTAGATGCGCTTAAAAATGCTCGCCGGTCGGTAGAAGAACAGTACATCTGTACTTGTACGTTAGCCCAGGATCATATGCGAGGCTGTACCGAAATGCTATTAGATCTACCCTACCCGCCTGATGCCATCTTTGCAGTAAACGACCCCACTGCATTGGAAGTGATGTACGTAGCCAAGCAACGTAAGCTCGCTATTCCAGAAGATATTGCCATTGTGGGCTTCGACGACCAGTCTTTAACCTCCTACCTTAATCCGTCTCTCACCACAGTCTCTCAGCCCTCGTTTGCTATGGGGCAAACCGCAGCTGAAATGCTTATCGCCCAGATTGAATCTAATGCCAAGGTGCTATTTGAAAAAAAAGTATTTAATACGAGTTTAGTCATTCGTGACTCTTCCCAAAAAAGTTGAAGTCACCTGCTAAGATAGCTTATCCTTGAAAGATTGATAGCCCCCTGGTTGGGCTACCAACTCAAAAGTGTTATCCTCTCGCCAAATTCCAATAGATGGATGGCGAACTCCATTGAAGAAAGTAGTTTTAACCATGGTGTAGTGCATCATATCATTGAATACGATGCGGTCACCCACCTTTAGTGGTTGCTCAAAACTATAATCGCCCACAAAATCTCCCGCTAAACAGCTTAGCCCGCCCAGCCGATAAGCCGGCTTACCAGGTACAGCATCGGTGGCGCCTAATACTCGAGGCTTATAAGGCATCTCGATGCAATCCGGCATATGGGCGGAGATACTAATATTCAGTACTACAGCATGAATGCCTTTACTATCAAAAGTATCTTCTACAGTAGCGATCAGGTAACCTGTTTCCCAAGCTACTGCTGAACCAGGTTCCATGATAATTTCTACCTGATACTTCGCTCTAAATTCCTTTACCAGTTCTATTAAATGTTTGAGATCATAGCCTGCTTGAGTCATTAAGTGACCACCGCCCCAATTTAACCATTTAGCTTGATGCAGTAGCGGTGCAAACCGGTCTTCGATAACCCGTAAAGTACGTTCTAAAGCGTAAGAGTCGCTTTCGCACAACGTATGGAAGTGAATACCTTCTATTCCTTCGGGTAACGTGTCGCCCAAATACTCCGCGCTAATTCCCAAGCGAGTTCCTACGGCACAAGGGTTGTATAAATCAGTTTCCACTTCTGCGTACTCAGGATTAATCCGAAGTCCGCACGAAATCTTCTTGGGATTTTCTCGTATCCGCCCCTTAAACTTATTCCATTGATTTAGCGAATTGAAGGTAAGATGATTAGAGTACTTCAACATTTCATCAAACTCATCGTTGAAGTAGGCCGGACAATAGGCGTGTACCTCATCATTAAATTCCTCGTAACCCAAGCGAGCTTCATTTAGCGAAGAAGCGGTAGTACCCTGCAAGAACTGACGTACTAGCGGGAATACCGAAAACATAGAAAACCCCTTGAGTGCTAAGATAATTTTTACCCCCGAAGCTTGCTGTACCTGCTGCATAATCTCCAGGTTACGCCGAAGCCTAGTTTCTTCTAATACAAAGCAAGCGGAAGGCACTTGCGCAAAATCAATAAGCATGAAGGGTAGAAAATATTACTAAATAATCAGTTATCTCACCATACGCTGCGAAAGTTTGTAACTCGCTAGCTCACGGTATATGAGGTAAAAATAAAATTAAGAACTGCTTTTACAGTCATAATACAACGCGAAAAAAGATCTAACGTTCGTGCAGGGTATTTTTTTACACTCTACCACTAATATCATAGGTAGAATACACTATTAGTAGAGGTTTAGCACTACTGAGCATCAGGCGGAAGTACTTTGCTATTCAGGGTAAATAGTGTAAATAGATAGCGAGAATCAGCAAAATGCTGTCGGGGAATTTCTTTGGCACGAAGACGGGCGTAAAAACTGGAAACCACTCCTAACAGCACAGCCATTATGCTTCCGGCGAGGTAGCCCAGACGTAAAAATAACCACCCCTTAATGCCAAAATGCTTGTAGAAGTAGTGATAGTCACTTTGCACGTGAATGATATCCATCAGACTAGCGTGCTTATTAATGCTTGCACTTTCTTCGTGAGAAATCTTAGCCTCCGGTACCAGATGCCGTTCCCAGCCCCTTTTGCGAGCTCGCCAAGCGTAGTCAACCTCATCAGCATAAATAAAGATATTCGAATCCATAAGCCCTACATCTTCAATACACTTGCCCCGAATCATAAAGCATACTCCGCGAGGCCACTGAATTTTTCTGGGTTTACTGGGTACTACTGTAGGTTTACGATTAAAATGATACTCATAGTCAGTGTTCCCCTTCAAAAGAGCTTTTAGCTTATTAATTCGGGGAGTTACCTCCCAAGTGGCCCTTGTTTTAGGGAAGCGGAAAGGATAATGAGCCTTCTGAGGTGTTCCGTCCGGATAATACAACTGAGGGCCGCATATTCCCACCTTCGGGTGCTGATCCATATATTTGATTATCATCGTGAACGCATCATTAATCGGTTTAGCATCTGAATTGAATAGAAGGAAGTACCGAGATTCGGCAATTATCATAGCTTGGTTAACCGCCTTGGGGAAGCCCACATTTTTTTCGTTTTGAATAACATGGACCTGAGGGAAATTCTGATTCAGCATGGCCACCGAATCATCCCGTGAAGCATTATCAACTACTATTACTCTAAAACTGACTCCTTTCGTTTGAGAGAAAATGCCAGTCAGGCAGGATTCTAGTAAATCTCTAGTATTGTAATTGATAATGGCAATAGTTAAGTCATATATGTCCATAGTTACTTCTTGCGCTTAATCATATTTGTTAACTTATTAATTAACTGTTTCTCGAATATGGTTAGGTAGATACCGTACAGAGCCATAATGAAAAGCCCCCCTAAAATGAGTACAGCAATAGTATTTAAATTAGTAGAAGTACTCCATAAGTAGGCTATTGTTCCGGCTAACGCACTCGCTAATGCTGGTTTATATACCTTACCTAGCAGTTCTATAAATGGTACACCAATAATTTTCTGAATATAGTACTGGTACACCATTAGTCCGACTGTCTTGTAGATCACTACCCCCCAGGCAGCTCCTACAATGCCAAACCAAATAGCTCCCAGTGCGATAGCGGGTACAGTAACTAATAGTGTCAGCAAGGTGTTGACCTTTACAATTATATCAGCCCGCCCGGTGCTTTTAATTACCGTGGAAACCGTGCCGCTAATAGCGTGAATAATTACTGATAGTGATAATACTCTCAAAGGAGCTGCTGCCCCCAACCATTCTTCACCAAAACCTACTAGAATGATAGGTTTAGCTAAGGCAATAAATATTACCATAATTGGAATGAGGATATTGGCATTGAGATGAACTATTCCCAAGTAGTACTTCTTTAGTTCTTTCCCATCACCCTGCATACTAGAGTACGCCGGAAAAAGTACCTTATTAAAGATGTTCATCACCTTCGATCGGAACGTATCGGTAAGAATAAATCCCAGGGTGTACAGTCCTAAAGCCTCTTTACCAATAAGTTTTCCAATCAACAAATAATCAATATTATTGGTCAGAAAGTAAAAGATACGCTCAATAAGCACGTACCCCCCGAAGCTAAACAAATCCACGAAGGCAGGCTTGCTGAACGAGATAGGGGGCATCCAACGTACGTGTAAAAAATACAGTACTCCTGAAATAACTGACACAATAATGCTGTTAAATGCCAATGCCCATACACCCCACCCAGCGAACGCTAAGTAGATAGAAACACCACCCGCAATAATAGCTGCTATAATATTGATAATTGCTTGAGG
>CAKZPJ010000825.1 GCA_937138955.1 uncultured Flammeovirgaceae bacterium
TCGCTGTGATGAGCAATTGATCGCGGGCTTGTTCCAATCGGTTAGCCACTGTAGTATTAACCCTCTGGAGCATTTCGTATCCGGCTCGGGGATGGGTACGGAACACTTCCTCAAAAACCGAGTGAGGTATCCGCAACAAATCGCATTCTACCTCCGTGATAACCGAGGTAGTATACCGGTAGGGAAAACGAAAAGCCGACCAACCAATGAATGCCCCCGCGGTTTCCATCACGCCCACCAGGGCATTATCTAATTCGCTAATCTGAAGATGAAACTGTACCGCGCCAGTGAGTAAAAAGAATACGTACTGGGCTTCGTCGTGCTGATGCACAATAGCGGTGCCGGGTTGAATGGTCGCCACCCGACCCACCTCAGCCAAGTGGTCGATTACCACCGGAGGTAGATCCTTAAAAAAGGAAAGTTGAGAAAGTAGATTTGATATTTCCATACTACTAGTATCTCGTTTTCATCAGCTATTTTTAAAATAAAGATTTTTTAATTGTTTCACTAATTTGGCACAGGCTTTGAAAAATTTTGGCTAATTAGTCCGCACATGAGAAAAGAAATAAAGCCTCTTCCCACCAAACCCGTTGATTTTGAACGCTTTTGGAGTAAAACCAAAGAAGAGTTATTAACCATTCCACTTTCTATTCAGCAAGAACCTAGCGGTACGGAAAAACAGGGCTGTGCCCACACGAATCTTTCCTTTCTTTCCTTAGAAAATAAACGCATTCATGGTTACGCCCTACAGTGGCAGGACGCTCAGTCACGACCGTTAATCATCCATGCCCACGGTTATATGTCGCAAACCGAAGTGCGCTGGAAATGGGCTGAGCAAGGATTTAACGTAGTGGGAGTAGACATTCGGGGGTTTGGACGTTCCCGTTCAGTAATACCCGAACATTCCAAATGGGGTTACGTGCTCACCGGTATCGAGTCGCCGGAGCAATCGGTATTGAGAGGGGCGGTTTGCGATTATATTCAAGCCGCCCGGGTGGCTCAGAAAATATGTGCCGGAAAGGTTTCCTTCTTAGTGTTACAGGGCATGAGCTTCGCTGGTGGTTTAGCACTGATGGCGGAGTATGTACTACAAGCCGCCGATCTGCTGGCTGTAGGAGTGCCTACCTTTGGCTGGGCGGAAGGACGAAAGTTTTTTGCCCAATCTGGTTCCGGTCAGGAAATTAATCGCTTTTTGGCAACCCATCCCGAGTATGAAGAAGATACCATGCTGGTGCTGCGGTATTTCGATACCGTTAACTTTGCCGATCACATTCATTGCCCCACGTTAGTAGGAGCGGGCGTGGTAGATCCCGTGGTGCCCGCTTATACGGTTTATGCCATTGCTAACCACTTGTCCGGGCCTCACGAGATTATGGAATTTCCGGTAAGCCACACCGATTTACCCGAGGAACAGCATTGGGAGAAGTTTGAAGAATACTGGATACAACTAACCCAACAAGGCCTACCCAATGACTTTGGGGAAAGTGAACATAAAACTTACTAAAGTATCTATCAGGCAGAAGCTGATAATAGTAATTGTGCTCAACATACGTATCGCCAAGCACAATTACCTTAACCTATTTCGTCTACTGAGAGAGAAAAGTGGTAGGCAAAGGTTGCTGCTTCCTTTCTCGGTCAAACGTCCAGGAAATAATCCACCAGCGATCTTGATCGCAAAACAGTTGGATACTGTTGATTCCTCGGCGCATTACGGGACCATTGGATTCAAATTGCGTTTGGTAGGTGCTCCATACTTGGGCAACATTACCAAATACTCGTACCTCCCTATTAATTTCGCTTTCGTAAAATCCGGTAGTGCCTACCAGTGTATCTGTTTCCTGATGAAAGTCACTAACTGGTATCACTACCTGTTGAAGCTTTCCCTCTACTGAATCCTGAAAGGCATAGATGGCTGCCGGATGATGCAAGGAACGATCCCGTTCCCAATTCCGCTTTGCCCCCTGTTCGCCCGATACTACTTCGTAGGTAGCTTTGACAATACCGTCAATCGTAGCAACATCTTTTTTCAACGGATAGCGGATGGGAGCATTATTGGTTTGGGTGGGGAGTTTAGCAGACATAAATAATAGGGAAAAGAAAACTAAGGCAAAAAAGCGCATAACTAAATAATTAAGTTGAGGCGCAAATCAACCGTAATGCTGTTTATCAAAAAACTTTTTTATGTACCCCGCCCTAAGTTTTATTTTAACGGGCTCTAAAGGGATGCGGGTGTTACAGCAGACGTTTGTCCAGTGCTTCCGCCAAACAAGCCCGATAACTCTTCCCCACTGATATTCTGCTATCAGGCAGTACAATATGATTGTCTTCAAACATAGTAATATGGGTGATATTGACTATAAAAGGGGTATTCGTAGCACACGGGTAAACGACTTACTCTAAGCAATTAGGCTTTATCTTTTCTAAGCGGCCGAAGTTTTCCATTTCGCAGTTCATCAGTTGATTGGAATGAATATCGTCCCAAGCGATTGATATGTTCAAACCGGGCTGGGGAGAGGTGCCGAATGTCTTCTTCGGTTGGGCTATTTCCTTGCTTTCGTACTCGCTCAATAATCTTTTGCTGATAGATAGTGTTCCATAGTACAACCATGTTGGTGAGCAGATTCAGACTACCTACCACTTCCTGCTGATCCTCTTCCTGCTTACGGCGTATCACACCATCGCCACCAAACCACAGCCAACTACGTAGCGCATGAAGTAATTCGCCTTTGTTGAGCTGAGCATGAATCTTCCTTCGTAGGGGTTTGCTTTGTAAGTAGCGCAGGATAAAGATGGTTTTGATAAACTGCCCATATTGCTGCAATACATACGTCCAGTTGTTCTGCCGAGGATAGGATTGCAACTTGCTGATGAATAAGGAAGCCGTAACATACCCTCTCTTAAGTGAACCCGCCAACCGAAGCATATCGTCCCATCGGCGTTTGAGATACGCTGGGTTAATTGTACCCGTAAACTTCAATTCGGGATAGTCAAGTGCTCGGTCTTTGATCTTGCAAAGCTTCTGATCTGAGATGTCTCGGATGCGAGGGGAGAATTGTAGTCCTAATAAATCGAATAAGGCAAATAGCAAATCAGTATATCCGGCCGTATCTGTCGTATGTTCTAAAATTTCCAGGTCAGTTTCATTACCGAGTATCTCATCTAATACGTAGGTAGCGTCTCTTTCAGTAGTCGGAATCACTTTGGAGCCGTATTGAGCATATTGATCTGACGTATGTGTATAGAAGGTCACCCCCTGGCCGAAGCCAAAGTAGCGTACTATGGACTTAGCATTGCGAATCTTCCCGCTCACCGGAAAACGTTGTCCATCAGAAGAGGACAAAGTACCACCACCCCAATACTGAGTTAGCCACTGTTGATGATGGTAGTTGACTAGTTGATTATTAGCTTGCTTGATAGTGTCTTCTCTAAGATAGTGGTGCGCAATCCACCAGAGTGTCTGATAGCTGAGCGAAGCACTACGTGCCATATTCTTCAAAGGAATATTGCAAGCAGTGGCTAGCAAGGCAGCGTACAGATAGGGCTTGTAACGGTTTGCCGTCTTGCCCTGGCCAATACGAGCTAAAGTCAATCCACTCATCTACTTCTACAAGTACTTCGGACAAGTCCACTTCAGGTAGCATAGCACTGATTTGCTTATCGAGCTGTTGAAACATATCGGGTAGTGCTTCGGCTTCCAACGGGGCAACTACCAAATCACCCTTTTCGATACGAATTTCACCGCCTTGTTGTAATAACTCATCCAGGACGGGAAGGTAAGACTCTAACTCAGCGACCCGTTCATCGATGCGGTCAGTCGCT
>CAKZPJ010000826.1 GCA_937138955.1 uncultured Flammeovirgaceae bacterium
GATAATAATCAGCAGCAAAATTATCAGCATCTAATTCGTGCAATAGAGGGCGAACCGCTACGCCTTCTTGTTGCATTCTCTTCACAATCACTTCAATAGGAGTATCTGCAAAGATTGTAATACCCACCTGGTTCATGTATTGCATATTATCAAAAAAGCAAGGTGCTCCACCGCCGGTAGCCATTACAAAAGTATCGTTCTGGGCAATAGTGTGTAGTAGTATTTTCCGTTCTAACTCGCGGAAATAATCTTCCCCCTGCTGAGCAAAAATATTCCGAATAGGTTGATCAACCTCGGCTTCAATCGCATCATCTAAATCAATAAACGGTAAACCAAGCTGTTCAGCTAGCTGCTTACCCAGCGTACTTTTTCCTGAACCGGGCAGACCAACTAAGAAGAGTTTTGACAAAGAAAGTTTCATGATTATGCACCTACTTTCATTAAACAATTCAATTTACCCCCTCTAGATAATTCTTATGCACGATTACTAATTTGTGGGCTTGAATCATTTCTTCCACATCGCTCTATAGTCCATTTATCACTTTATGAAACTCCTTCATACTCATATTGCCATATATCCTTGTCTTTAGCCTGAGGTTCAATATCTATTTGGTGAACGTATACCTCATTGTTCCAAAGACTAAAGTAGTAAGGAAGATTTACATCAATCAAATATTTAGGCATACTACGCAGCGAGGTCGCGAATGGTGAAACTACGCTCCATCATACGATTAGCGAATTGCCGACAGGCTTCAATATCTTCTTTCTCTAATATAGGATATTGATGTAGTAGTTCTTCTTCGCTAGTCCCAGCTAGTAAAAACCCCACAATGGTCTGTACCGTGATTCTCATGCCATATCCATGGTAGCCCCGAATAATTGGCTTACCATTGCAAATTTCATCGTCAACAGTAATTCTATCTAATAGCCTACTCATATTGCTAAGTCTTTCTATACGTACTTATTTCTAGTCTAGACGATAAGTCCCCTCCGATAGTTACGTAACTGCTATACCAGTTATTCTTTATTGTAAATCGTTAGCCGAAGGAACATCATTATAATGCCACTTGCCCTGAACCACCCCGTTGGATAAAAATACAACCCCCGGATTGGCCCGAATAATTGTTTTGAGCACGGTGGCATCGGCGTAGTAGTGGGGAACGGTAAAATTAGGGTAAGTATCTTGAAAAGCACTGTAGGCTTCAGCCCCAGATGCGGTAAGCACAATAGGTTCTACATCATTAGGAAGGTTGGACACGAGCTGCTGAATTTCGGTGATTGCGGCTTGGTTGGCTTTATGTACATCGTACATCACAATAGCCAGCTTATTTCCTTCAAAGGTACCTTGGGTAAATTCGCCTTCATCATTCCACACGCTGTAGTCAGTAATTTTGGGCTGGGCTTCGGGATTGAGCAGTACCATTTCCTTAAACTCGTAACCACCTTCGGTAGGGTACTCGGTAAACTCCTCAGTGGCTCCATCCTTTTCCATGATATACTTGTAACGTAAAGCTTCGGAAGGCTGCATCAGTTGAGGAATGTTCGCTCCTTCGTAGTACGCCCGAAAGTCAAAGTAGGGAAGGTGACGAATAGCGTTGATGCCCAGAAAGGTGCAAACTACGGCCGTGATCGCTACCGTGAGGTGACTCGCTTTTAGTGAGAAGACTTCATTAAAGCGGTTACGATTAACGAACAGAATAACAATCAGTACTAGCAGAATAATATCTTTGGTGAATGATTCCCAAGGAGTGAGTACAATAAAATCGCCGAAGCAGCCGCAATCAGTTACTTTATTGAAATAAGCCGAATAAAAGGTTAGGAAGGTGAAAAAAGTGATTAAGCCTAGCAACACCCAGGTGGTAATTTTCATGCGGTAGTTAATCAGCACCGCTACGCCTAACGCTACTTCTAGTACGCTCAGAAAGACCGAAAGCCCTAAGGCTAGTGGAACAAAAGCACTGAAAAAGGGGGCGAAATCTACGGCAAATACTTCAAAGTATTCTTCCAGCTTAATAGCTGTCCCTACTGGATCGTTCAGCTTAACTAGCCCAGAGAATATAAACAATCCCCCCACTAAAATTCTGGCAATATGTTTTATCATTATTTTTAGTTTTTAGTCCACGGTCAACAGTCCACAGCAATCAGTGACCGTAAGATTAAATATACTATTGACCGTCAACTACGGACTATCTAACATTATCAACGAAAAAACCGAATAGTTTATCATATCCTGGTAGTTGGCTTTCACCCCTTCGGAGATTAGTGTTTTCCCATCGTTGTCTTCAATTTGTTTGGTACGCAGCAGTTTCATTAGAATAATATCAGTCATCGAGCTAACTCGCATGTCGCGCCAGGCTTCGTCGTAATCGTGATTTTTACTTTTCAGCAAATCCAGTGTTTCCTGAGCCATACGATCGTAGAGTGGCTCGAGTTCCTCTACCGACATTTCCAGTGGAGTATCATTCGTAAGTTCTAACTGGATCAACGCCATAATACAGTAATTAATAATACCGATAAACTCGTCAGTCACTGGGTCTTGCACCTGTTGTTCGCCCTTTTCTTGAATAGAACGAATTCGCTGGGCTTTGATGAAAATCTGGTCGGTGAGCGATGGTAAACGGAGAATTCGCCAGGCGGTACCATAATCTTGCGTTTTCTTTAGAAAAATCGCTTTACAACGGTCAATTACTTGACTATATTCGCGATAGGTTTGCTCTTTCAAGATTTTTTCTATTTGTTCTTACTTGGGTACGGTAATTGAATTGGAAGCAGAAAGTAACGTCTTTTTTAAGAAACTTACACTCAATCTGCGGGGAAAGTTAATTGACCTGCGTCATCCTCACGTGATGGGGATTCTCAACGTTACCCCCGATTCGTTTTACGATGGTGGGAAATACCATCAAAGTGAACAAAGATTACTTAGTCAGGCTGAGCAAATGTTGCAAGAAGGGGCAACAATTCTCGATGTGGGAGGATATTCTTCCCGACCGGGAGCTACCGATATTACGTTAGAAGAAGAGAAGTTAAGAGTAGTAACAGCTATTGAGCTAATTGCCAAACAATTACCGGAGGCGAATATATCGGTTGATACCTTTCGGTCTGAGGTAGCCGAAGAGGCCTTACTCGCAGGGGCGTGTATGGTAAATGATATTTCAGGAGGAGAACGTGATTCAAAAATGTTCGATATAGTTGCCCGTTACCAAGTGCCCTACGTACTAATGCATATGCGGGGAACGCCTCAAACAATGAAGCAATTGACCGATTATGAAAATATAATTGTTGAGCTATTAGACTACTTTCAGCGAAAAGTAACCCAATTGCGGAAGCGTAATGTAGCCGATATTATTATTGATCTGGGTTTTGGTTTTGCTAAAACTATTGACCAAAATTACTTTTTGTTGAAAAACCTGCGAGCGTTTCAAGAATTGGGGTTACCAGTGTTAGCCGGTTTATCGCGCAAGTCAATGATTTATAAGCGGCTGAGGTGTAGCCCAGACGAAGCACTGAACGGTACTACGGTACTGAATACGGTAGCACTGATGAACGAAGCCTCCATTCTGAGGGTACATGATGTAAAGGAGGCAAAAGAAGCTATTCATTTGGTAGAATATATGAAGAACGAATAAAATAAATTGACTTATCTTTTTTACATAGGGTTTTTAGAAATCAACTGGAACGACATCTTTGATATACTGTTGGTAACCGTACTGCTGTACCAGGTATATAAACTGATGCGCGGCAGTGTAGCCCTGAGTATTTTCTTCGGATTTTTAACCCTCTATCTTTTCTACTTAGTAGTGAGGGCGGCTCAAATGGAGTTGCTATCTACTATCCTCGGTCAATTTATGGAAGTAGGAGTAATAGCTGCCATTATTCTATTTCAGCAGGAGATTCGGAAATTTTTATTATTACTCGGAAAAACTACCACTATTAATCGCGATAATTTTTTCAACACTTTTTGGCGAAGAAAAGAGGAAAAAGAAAAGCTGAACCTTACTCCTATAATCGACGCGGCTAAAAGTTTGAGTGGTTCTAATACGGGAGCGTTAATTGTTTTCTCAAAAAACTCACCGCTAAAGTTCTATGCTAAGTCCGGCGATGAAATTGATGCGAAGGTATCGAAGCGCTTGCTATTATCAATTTTCAATAAGTACAGTCCACTGCATGATGGAGCCGTTATCATCTTTGAAGGGAAGATTAAAGCAGCCCGATGTATACTACCAGTCACTGAGCAAGAAAACCTCCCAGCTGAAC
>CAKZPJ010000827.1 GCA_937138955.1 uncultured Flammeovirgaceae bacterium
GCTCAGGTAGAGTTCTTCACCTCTGATGAAAAAGCGAATTTTGATATAAGGGTTGAAGGCATTACAGTCACCGGACAGCCATTCATTCAGCAGCACTCAATTGTGGTGGAATAGCAGAGCGTTAGAATGCTATGTTCATAATTAGTCTGCTACACGCGAATACTTGAACAAACACACGAACACTTTAATTAAGTGCTTCCTTATATGTTTCAATTGCTCGCTCCCGACCCTTTTTGTGGTCTACCATCGGTTCGGGGTAATCATCGGTGCCGTACTCCGGTACCCATTCTTTAATATACTTTTCGTTTTTATCAAACTTCTCGGTCTGCGAATACGGATTGAATACCCGGAAATAGGGTTGAGCGTCGGTGCCGCTACCAGCTGCCCACTGCCATCCGCCATTATTATTCGCTAACTCGTAGTCCAGTAATTTCTTGGCAAAATACGCTTCGCCCCAACGCCAATCAATCAGTAAATGCTTAGTTAAAAAACTGGCCACGATCATCCGCACCCGATTGTGCATATATCCGGTTTGATTCAGTTGACGCATTCCGGCATCCACAATGGGGTACCCCGTTTTTCCCTCGCACCAACGTTGGAAATCTTCCTCACTATCGCGCCAGGGTATATGATCGTACTTAGGCTTAAAAGCGGCATCTACGACCTGCGGACTATGAAAAAGCACCTGCATATAAAACTCTCGCCAGATGAGTTCATTTAAAAACGTTTCATTCAGTTCTTTCGCCTCCCGAACCAGCTTGCGAATACTTAGTGTGCCGTGTCGCAGGTGGATACCTAACCGGGAGGTGGCATCTTTTGCTGGGTAATCCCGACGTTCACCGTAGTGCTCGATCAAATTTTCATTAATACGGTCAGAGGGAATTTCAATATCAGATCGCTCAAAGCCCATATCTTCTAGCGAAGGCATCGGTAGCGACTTAGTTTGATACCAATTCTCAAAGAATAGTCCCGAGGTATATGATTCCAGCATACCATCTTCCAGTTTATCCAGCCAAGACTTTTTGTAAGGAGTGAAGACCTTGTAAAAACCACCGCTTCCTGTTAGTATCTCATCCCTCTCAAAAATGACTTGGTCTTTATACGTCCGAAACGGAATATCCTTTTTAGTTAATAGCTGATTGATTGCTTCATCTCGCTCCTTAGCGTAGGGTTCATAATCATGGTTGGTGTAGACCGCTCGTACCGAATAGTTTTGAAGCACTTCTCGCCACATTTTCTCGGGTTTGCCATACTTCACCAGTAACGACGAGCCTTTATCTTCTAATCGCTGATGCATAGCACTGAGGGTATCGTGCAGAAACATTACACGCGCATCGTCTTTGTCTTCCAGATCGTCTAAAATGTTCCGATCAAAGATGAAGAGCGGCAATACGGGCAAATCACCCTTCAAAGCATGAAATAGCCCGGCATTGTCATCAAAGCGCAGATCGCGGCGGAACCAAAAAACAGCAATATTTTGATCAGACATGGATATTTTTTTACGAAAGTTTGCTGACAGAACCGGAAAATCTGGCTAGTGTTTTTGTATTCCCTATTTTGTAGGGTTCGGATAGCGCGTAAAAATGTGTAATTTTGGCGCCTAATTACTTTTACAACCAATTTTAGACAAGCAATGAGCGAACAAAAAATTACAATTCAAGATGGCAACCTACAGGTACCGGATCAACCGGTTATTCCATTTATTGAAGGTGATGGTACGGGAGTAGATATCTGGCCGGCTTCTAAAAAAGTGATGGATGCGGCAGTAAAAAATGCCTACTGTTGCAAAAAAAAAATTGATTGGAAGGAAGTGTACGCCGGACAAAAATCGTACGATAAGTC
>CAKZPJ010000828.1 GCA_937138955.1 uncultured Flammeovirgaceae bacterium
GGCATTCCTCGTTTTAATATCGTATTTATCCTTTGTTAATGACAATCTATATAATCCACGCAAAACACATGACCATCTTCAAACCGGAATGTGATACGGTAGTTACCAATCACGCGTACTGAGCGGTGCCTCACTAAATCCCTGCGCAACTCGTGCAACCGAAATCCTGGTAAGTTCACTTCTTCTATGCTTTTAGCGCCTTCTAACAGGTTTAAAATTCGCCTGATCTTACGTACCTGAGTAGCAGGTAACCTACTTTCATTGTTTCATTCCCAAAGACGTTTCAAGCCTCTGTATCTGATTGATTGTATCATACGCAAGTGTAGCGTTACAAAAGTCAATATTTTTTCATCTATTTTTTGAAATGAGTTCTGACCGATATTCATCTTCAATAAGACCAATTTTAGCAAAAGGAATCTCTTCAAAGCCCACCAAGCTATCAACCACGCTAATGTTTTCTTTAAAGCGAAAATCCATCGAGTCCTCGTTCACAAACCAAGAATCATCATCTGGTTCAACCAGCAGATTGTTTCTAATATCGCTTTCTTGTTGCACAATATCGGCTAAGTTCATGGGCTGACTGTCGTAGATGAGATTGTTTTCAATAACGCTGCCACTGGGAATGCCGGGGTCGCCCTCTAGAATATTAATCAGCTTCGGGTAACGACTGGCCCAGGGTTCTTCGGTATAGGGTACCTGTCGCAATCGGACAAACAGCGTTCCATGTTCTTCGTCCATCGTTCCGGCAAACCAGGGGTCGCGACGGTAAGCCCGGTCGTCGTAGCGAATAGATTCTTGCCCTCGGACAATCAGATTATTAGTGATCTGATGATCGCGGCCGCCGCCGATATGGAACGCCCGCCAAACACTGTAGAATACGTTACCGTGGGCTATCACGCTGCTCATCGCATCATCCAGGTAGATGCCAAAGACTCCTACCTGCCCGTCGATACCACCTACGTGGTGGATGAAATTATACTGAAGCCGGTTGCCGCGGTAGGTCCAGTCACGGCCGGTGTAAATAGCTCCGGCATCATCGGCCTCCTGGCAAACGTGGTGTATCTCGTTGTACTCAATGGTATGATCGTTGCCCCGGAACAGAATGGCCGCGTGGGGTGCATCGTGAATGAGGTTGTGCGCCGCCCGGTTGCCCACTCCGTGAATCTGGATCGCCTCGGTATAGGTCTTTCGAATGCGGGAGTAATGATGAATGTGGTTGTTCTCAGCGTAATTGTTTCCTGCTTCCAAGGTGCGCCGATCGCCTCCCTGTAGCAGTATGCCGCCCGAACCCGTATCGTAAATATCGCAGCTAACCACTCCGTTATTCCTGCCGCCCTCGGTAGCAAGTCCATCTTCAGTTGTTTCCTGGCCAACCACTACTCCTTTCTGACCCAAACGGCGGAAAGTACATCCAGCAATCATATTGTTTTCTCCTCTGGTCACCTGTACCCCGTGGCCTCGGGCGACCTCAAAAGTGATATTTTCAATAGTGATATTAGCTGCCTCGTTTAGTACCATTAATGGTTCTTCCAGCAGCGAAATTTGAATGCTGGCGTCCGCTAAAGAAGCAGGAGAATAGAAATACAGAATGTTGGTGCCCCGGTTCAGGTACCATTCGCCGGGCTGATCCAGTTCCTCCAGTAGATTAAACACATAAAAGCGCTGATCTTCTCGTGCCGAATACCAACTAGCGTGCTCGGTAGTGATTTGCTGCTTCAGCGTATCAACCTCAGCAATCTGGACAATGCCATCGGCCCAGTCCCAATACCAATACCCGAACATCCAAGCGTCTTCTGCGCTTGCCCAACGCTTAAGTCGTGAGTCATCGTAACCAATCGTAAACCCTCGCCATGGATCGTCCCGCTTCTCGGGCGGAACGTAGTTCGGAGCAGAAGGCGGAATGTCCGGCTGATACGAGCGAGGATTACTGCCGGGGTCCACTACCGATAATACGCGAGTGTAGCCAGTATTTGGCCAGCGGGCTAGTGTCATTGTTTCCCCATTAAAAAAGAGCTCGGGAGGCGGCACCACTTTGGGTAACCCCATACCCGCCTGTTGAATGGGGTCAACCGTATTTATCCCCATTTCACTCAACTGGATTTGCTGAACATAATCCCGGCTCTCGGCGGGTAATCGCTGAAGAATAGCGGGGTCGGATACTTGTTCAAACTGCTCCGCCGGTAGGGTACGCCCGCCGTGGATTACTACCTCTTCATTGGCGTAAGCCCCAATACGGATCGGCACTGCGTTTAGGTTTTTTTCAATAAGCACGGATTTTTGCAGTGGATAAGCCCCTTCTCTCAGATAAATAGTGAAGCCTTCTTCGGGAGGGAGTGTCTCCGCTTGTATTGCATTCAGAGCTTTATTTAGCGAAGCAAAGGGCTGGTCAATAGTGCCTGAGTTTTCGTCATTACCTTGGGGAGAAACAAAAAATTCGTTGGGCGGCTGTTCGCAAGCAAGTAATAGGATGGCGACAAGGCCGAACAAAAGTTGCTTGAAGTGATAAGTGTGGCGGTTCATTAGTAGGGTTCTTTTTGCTGACAATGATTTTTTAGTAAGCTAGCGTACCGGAATCTTTCCCTGATGCCAGGGAAAGGCGTAGGAAGGTTGATTCACATAGCGTTGCAATCCTATTTTTAGGGTGATAGAGTTGCTAGGAGGAAGCTTTACCGTAAAGTGCTGATTATCTACTGGCGTACTGGACATAGCAGTGTCATTCCGCACTTCGGTAAAGGAGTGCTCCCCAAAGGCTCCGGCCTGAATAACCAACTTTCGGGTTTCGGTCACACTGAGATTGACCAGCTCCAGGGTTAGGCTTTCGGCTTGCAGATCGGTTACCAGTGCGGCTACTCCCTCAGGCAACCCGGGTCTCAGATTTATGGCATCAAAGTAGCGGACGGTAGCTCGGAGCAATCCACCAAAATAGATGCTCTGGGGAGCGCCCATGGTGGTTTGCACCAGCGCTTTGGTCAGCACTGGGTTGTTAGGGTGCAGATCATCACCCTGAATTTCGGTGACATCGCGGGTATCCTGCTGCATAAATGTCATTCGTCGTACTACCTCCTGGTAGTCGGCTCTGAGGGACTCGTAGGGCCAGTCGGGATTTTCCCCGGCGTAGTAGCGCAGGCGGGCATACTCACTTTTTCCTAGGCTACGATCAGTCATACTCATTTCCTGATCTATGTCGAACGCTTCACTCTTCTCCCAGCTCATCGTATCCCGTTCAATCAGCGTATTCGTGCCCCACATCCCTTCGTCGGAAAGCGGACGGAACCGACTGCCTGCTAGCAGTTTTTCTATCATTTGCCAGTCGTCTTCCGCCATAGAAGCGTGCCAGAGGTGGGCCAGGTCGCGTACCATCATGGGGCGGTAGCTAAACCAACCCTCTTTTCCGTGCCGGAACGGAACTAGCAGTTGCCCGTCATCTGTAGTGCGGCTTCTCTCCATCAATCCCCGTAGCTGAGAACGGGGCAACTCCAGATACTTGGGGTCGCCCGAGAGCATATAGGCGCACTCACTGGCGGCGGACATGGAGGCAAACATCATCATTAGTCCGTAGCGACCGTGCCAGCCGTAGAGTCCTCCCCACCACTGCCCGTTGCGGTATTCGCCAATCTGGCCGGTTTGCCCAATGTTATCGGGAAGAAGTCCGTCGTTTTCTTCCACCCTTTGCAGCCAGGCATCCACGTAATCCAGCACCCAGTTCTTGTACTTCTCGTCTTGAGTGTACAAGTAGGCATTGGTTATCAACCCTACCGAACCCAGGTTAACCGGCACATCGGTGCGGGTGACGATGGAGTCGTATAGAGTTTGAATTTCGGTGGTTCGTTCGGGAGTATCGCTCCAGGTGGGTTCCAGTTCGGCCAGCACCGGATACAAAGAGGCATGTCCGTAGCGGAGATTGTACACCGCACTGGATGAAGTAAGTGGGCCTTCGCTGCCGGTGAAGATCGATCGCATCAGCTTTAGCTTGGGATTGAAATTATGGGCGGTAGAATCTTCGTTCAGGTAAAACCCAGCAAAGCGGCGAGCCCGGCGTACATTAGCTGGTAAAGTAGGGTCGCTCAATCCCAAGTGATAGAACAGGGTCATCCCTTCGCTGATATGAAAAAAATCATCGTGCCGGACAAACTCCTTGTGCAGCCGATGGTGGTAGTTGATAGAATCGCGGTAGTAAGTGGTATTGGTACGGGTGATGGCGTTGTAAGCCAGCAGTGATTTTTGGTGCAGATATTCGTCGCCACCGATGGCGTAGAGTTCCGGCCAATTGTAAAACATCTCGTAGACGTCATCGTAGGGACCTTCGCCGTAGATGGTGCCGTCATCCCGCATAAATCGCGCAACAAAATAAGGAGCAGCTTCTTCCATAGTGCGAATCAGCTGCCGTTGCATGATAGCCCAATCAGGCGGAGGCTGCACTTCAGTGGCTTGGATAATCGGAAGCTGGCTAACAAAATTTAAGTAGCCCCTGTCCTGGGACTGAGCCCTGAGTATTTGACTGCTGCCTAGGAGAACAATCAGTAACAACTGACTAAGCAGTGTTTTAGGGAATTGGTGGATTAGCATAGGTGATTAACAAGGTTGTAGTTTAGGGAATTAATCCGACGGTCGCTGTGCGATAGAATCCCAGGGTATTGGTTCAAAGTTGAGGTTGGAGAGGACACTGTCGTCGGGATAAAAATGACCGGCCTCAATATCAATATTGTCGGGCACTTGATCCAGCACGTAATTGTTCTCAATAGTTACTCGCGAGGTATCTACTTCATCGGTCAGGTTAAGCCATTGTTTCCCGTAACTAATGTTCCGGCGGATGATATTGCCGTCGGGCATCGCTGGATTTTCACGATCCAGTATACCGGCCAACCTGGGATACTGATCGCGGTAAGGAGGTTGATCATAGCTGACGGTTTGTAATTTTTCGTACATCTGCCAACTTCCTTTGGGCTGGATGTACTTGCTGGCCCAGCCTACTCCACGAGCGTCTAAGTGTACTGAGGGAGCGCAGTCAATGAAAATATTGTTCTCTACAATATTATCGTGCCCTCCGCCAATAAAGGCCGACCGGCCCGACTGATAGAATACGTTCCCATAAATATGTG
>CAKZPJ010000829.1 GCA_937138955.1 uncultured Flammeovirgaceae bacterium
CCGCGCCAGCACTGGATGCGATAACCAGTAGCCATCCCTGACCTACCCCGGAAGACCAAAGGGTAGAAACCGCTACCGACTGGCCGGAAGCTAATATTACGGTGGCTACACCCAAACTTGCTCCTGCCGAGATACCAAGTACGGATGGCCCCGCTAATGGATTACGAAATAGCGTTTGGAGTTGTAACCCGCCTACCGATAAAGCCATCCCCGCCAGCATAGCGGTGAGTGTCTTTGGTATTCTAATATTCACCAGAATATTATTCCAAACTTTACTACTAGTCTCTCCTCCGCTCAATACCTGAGCTACTTCCCCAAAAGGAATAGAAACTGACCCCAATGCAATGTCTGCCAATCCTATAATTACAACACCTAAAGATAATAGTACCAACCAGGTAGCTGGGGCTAATTTTTTTGAAGTGGCTGATTGGGTAATGGCACTCACTACGGCAATTGTTGGTAATAGTAGAATTGATGGTGGGGCAGTAACTCCGGATGCAAAACTTTAATCAAGTCAGCAAGTATTCGTTGAGGATACACGACTCCACTTTCGTAGTAATCGTTTCCACCCCCTAGATCATTAAGTCGGCGGTTGCTGTTGTAGACTTTGCCTGACTGGAAAGATAAGAAATCAGCGAAACGAGAATCAATGCCTAGCATCTCCTGCTTATTGAGTGATTGCCCGGGATCAAGCCAGATATCTGCTTGTAGTCCCAGATCATACATGCGTTCAAAATCTACTGGAAAGCTCACGGCAGTAGAATCTTGACTGAAGGCCCAGTCAGCCCCGGCATCTTGCAGTAGCGCATTGCGGTAGCTTTCGGCTCCCGGCACATACCAGGTTCCCTGATACGGGGTGCCGACAATTACTGAGGGCTTATCAGCTACTGACTGAGTAAGTTGGGTTAGGGCAGTGTAAGCTTCTTCAGTGCGGTTAAACTTAGTTTTAGCAACTTCTTCTAGGTTTAGCAACGCTCCAAAAAGCTTCACCCATTCGGCTTTTCCTAACGGGGTACTTTCAGTCCACTCAGCAATCGGAAGTGCTGGAATATTCAAATCAATAAACTTTTGATAAGTTGATAGATTGCTACCAGGCATGTGAGAAACCGTTATTAGATCTGGCTCAAGAGCAATCACCTGTTCGGTACTTAGGGTATTGCCACTGCCTACCTCTTGAATATGACCCGAAGCTACCTTATTGGCAAACAAAGAATCATAGGCATAAGCTGCGTTGTCTATTCCGACAACTACTTCCGCACTACCCACCATTTTCAAGAACGCCAAATGAGTGGTCGATTGAGTAATAATTCGTTGAACCGGAGTACGTATAATCTGATCTACTTCTGACTTTAAATCAGGTGGAACCGATTCGTTAGCCGATACCAGAAGATAGCGCAAAGTATCATCAGCAACAGCAAGTGAAATAACTTTCTGATTACCGTAATAGTCAATGCTAAAGCTCTGAGCGTATTTTATTTGTAGAGTGGAGTCCGGCTGTGATAAATAGTCTGGTTGCTCTGGATGGCTACGGCAAGACCATAGAAAAATTAGCAGTAATCCCAAGTAGAATACTGCGCTGAGATTCAGCCTAACAAGACTGCCAAATACTAAGAGCCGAGGGTTCATAAGCGGTTCTTTTTACCCTAGCCCTCGAGGGTATGTAGATATTAATTATGGCAGGTCTTCTGGCTTCTCCCGTAATGATGGCCTTCCCATTCGCCTAGGACGCATAGTCGTAGGCAGACAGTGGCGATGGATTATCATTACACTCATTCTGGAGTTACAGCAGCGAGGACTGCACCGGATTTGCACCGGTTTCCCTTTTCAGCTTGCCAACAAAAAGTAGACAAGCCACCATAACAGAGGTAAAACTAGCTAAATTCTAGCGAATTCCTACGGTTGACTACAACCTCTTCACAAACAAAAAAGTACGCTTTTCCGGTGCGAACAAGAGCAAGAGTACCTAGCTGAGTTACCTGGTTCCTTACCGTAGAACGGGAATTGTCGCGATCGTAGGAGAGTAAATAAAAAACTTAGTGGTTGAGCTGATAGAAAAATAGTGAGCTGCTACGTTCTTGGGACACTATTCATTGATTACGTTTAACGAGGGGAATAAATGGAGTAGCCGTAGAGAATAACGAGCAAACCTAATACGATAATAATTAGAGCAGCAATAATAACGTGGCGTTTATTCATGTTGAAACTGAGTTTCCGCTAATCAAGCTTGGTTTGATTTCCTTCCAAGCCTTCTAAGAATCCTTGATACATCGGTTTCTTTCCGTAATTTTCATCAAAAGGCAGAGGCCACTGAGAGTGCCCGGTATGTTGGGTGAGCCAGCTATCACTATCACGTAAGCCCCAGAACGTAATCGCGAATTTGTTCTTCTCGGGCAGCTGACTGTAAATCCGTACGATATCTGCCATAAGTTCTCGTTGTTTTTGAGCGGCTTCTTCAGTTAGTCCATCTGATTTACCGTCTGGGTTAGCGCGAATATCTACTTCCGATAAATGCACTTTTAGGTTTCTGCTACTCACTTCTTCCAAAGCGTGTTGAAACTGATCAAGCGAAAAATCCAGACCAATGTGCATTTGTAACCCAATACCATCAATAGGAATATTGCGAGCCTGAAAGTCATCAACCATCGCTAAGATAGTTTTCAATTTTTCGGGATTAGCTACTACGTCGTAGTCATTGTAAAACAAGAGTGCATCCGGATCAGCTTCGCGCGCGTACTGATGACAGCGAGCAACGTAATCATCACCCAGTTTCTGGTGATAGAACGAGTTTCTCATTCCATTACCCTCGGATGCAATGGCTTCGTTAACCACATCCCAGCTTATTACTTTGCCCTGGTAGTGCTTCACTACGGATTGAATGTAGTCACGAAGCAAGTTTTCCAAAGTAGCTGAGTCGTAGGATTCAATTGTATTCCTTAGCCACGTAGGTTTCATCATATGCCAGACCAGCGTGTGGCCGTGTATTTGCTGACTATGGTTTTCAGCAAACGCAACTACTGAGTCGCCTGCACTGAAATCATATTCTCGCTCGGCAGCCCATATGTACTGGGGTTTCATTACGTTCTCAGCGGTAAGGCTACTGAATTCAGATCCTACTGTTTGGGCATAATCGGTCTGGGCAAGCCGTTGAGGACTTACTGCTACGCCTACCGGAAAGTTAGCCACTGATCGTAAACGGGGTTCGGGGGAGTCTAATCCGTTGCTGATAATCATTACCAGTAGTAGACCCAGACTAGAAAAGAAAGGAAAAAGTCTCATAGAGAATAGGTTTGGCGGTTGTATTAGTGAAACGCTATGATTCTACATATATTTTTACTGTACTTTCAGATTCTGCCAAAGAATTCATAGTTTATTATCCTAGTTCATGCTAATACGATAAGGCAATTATTAAAGATAATAGTATTTTTAGCAATCTCTCAACTTTTCTGCTATGTTACGACGTGAGTTTCTTCAACAAAGTTTAAGCTTAAGTGCCGTTGCACTGATACCCGATTATTCTCATTTCCTCAGACTAAATTCGCCAGATGTACCAATTAGAGCGATTACCCAGGGTCCAAAGTCGCACTGGTTTGGCTACTATGATAAATGTCAGGTTGACCCGTCGGGCCGCTACGTGCTGGGAATGGAAGTGGATGTACCTCGCCGCTCGCCTACCGAAAATGATATTATCAAAATCGGGATGGTTGATCTGGAAAATAACGACGAGTGGATTGAGGTTGGGGAAAGTAATGCCTGGGGTTGGCAACAAGGATGTATGCTCCAGTGGATTCCCGGTTCGGCAGATCAACTCATTTGGAACGATCAGCAAGATGGGCAGTATATCAGCCGGATAGTAGATCGTCAGAGTTCAACTCAGCGCACTCTACCCAAACCTATTTACGCTGTAGCCCCCGATGGCACCTTCGCAGTGGGTACTGAATTTAATCGTATTCAAAATATGCGTCCTGGCTACGGCTATCCTGGTATTCCTGATCCTTACGCTGAAGTGAAGGCCCCCGATGACATTGGACTGTACCGGATGGATTTAGCATCGGGCGAAAGCAATATGATTTTTTCGTTGGCGCAAGCGGCGGCCATTCCCTATCAGGGAAAATCTTTAGAAGATAAGTGGCATTACTTCAACCATCTTTTAGTGAGTCCTGACAGTAAGCGAATGATCTTTTTGCACCGTTGGCGGAATGCACCAGCTAATGCGGCAGGAGCCTCCGGCGGTTTTACTACCCGAATGTTCACAATCAATATCGATGGAACCGACCCTTATGTGCTTGACCCCTCGGGCTACACCTCTCATTTCATCTGGCGCGACCCCGAACATATCTGCGCCTGGACCAAACCCGAAGGAAAAAAAGCAGCTTTCTACTTGTTCAAAGACCAAACCGAAGAGGTTGAAATTGTGGGTGATGGGAAAATGATGGTAAATGGTCATAATACCTACGTGCCTAATACCGATGGCGAATGGATTCTCAATGATACCTATCCCTCTAATGACCAACGGCGATTACAAACGCTGTATCTCTACCACGTACCCACTGATCGGAAAGTGGTGTTAGGTCAGTTTTACGAACCGCCCATATTTAAAGGTGAGTGGCGCTGCGATTTACATCCTCGTAGCAATCAACAGGGCACAAAAGTGATCTTTGATTCTACTCACAAAAATGGCCAGCGACAAATGTATCTGGCAGATATTAGTTCTATTATAGAAAACTCTTAAACTACCCCTATGCGTAGGAGATCATTTTTAAAAGCATCTGCCTTGGGAGCTGTTGCGGCTACCACTGGCTTATCGGCCTGCAATACCTCACGGAAAGTGCCAGAAGTAACGGCTAATAATATTCCAATGTGGAAGGGGTTTAACCTACTGGAGAAGTTCAGTGGTCAAACCAATGAACCCTTTCAGGAAAGCGATTTTGCCATGATGGCCGACTGGGGTTTTAACTTTGCTCGGCTACCCATGTCGTATTGGACCTGGGGGGACGTGAATGATTGGAGTAAGATCGACGAAGCTACGCTAAAGCATATTGACCAAGCCATTGACTATGGACAAAAGTACGGTGTACATGTGAACCTGAATTTTCACCGAG
>CAKZPJ010000830.1 GCA_937138955.1 uncultured Flammeovirgaceae bacterium
AATAGTCGAGCCATGATTGAGAAAGGCTTTATTGCCGAGACGAACGGGAATTTCTTCGCCGGAGACATTCACTTTGGCTTTAATGTATCCCGAGTATTTTGAAAATTAGGTCTTAGAAATTAAACCCTAAACCTTTAACCCCAAACCTTCAACCCTAACCCCCAACAACTATGACATTGCTAAAAAAACTTCAAACGCGCTGGCAATTGGGAAGCTTACGACAAGTAATAATGATCTTGATTGTATTCAGTCTTACGGGATTTTCAATAGTGCTGATTCGCCCCTTAGTTTTTGATTGGATTGGAGTGACCGTTGAAACTGACTGGTTCGTACGGTGGGCTTGGTACATTTTATTCATCATCCCGGCCTACCAAATGCTACTATTGGGCTACGGCTGGCTATTTGGACAATCTCAGTTTTTCTTACGACGCTACCGAAAGATGCTACCCAGCAAGAGTTCATAGAGTCTTCCGGTCAAATTAGATTTAACATGTATACTAGACCTGTCATACGTCTGAAGCTGGTCATATTCGCTCTCGGGCTTATGCTGGCCTTACTAGTGCTTACCGGATGCTTTGTGGTAGCTCTTAGTCAGCAACTACCATCCGCAACCGATTCATTAGTAAAGCAGAATGATTTGCTACAGCGAGCAACACAAGCGATGAAAGAACAAAACCAGGAAAATGAGTTGCGCGACCCCGAAATGGAAATAGACGGTCTGATTATTAGTGAGACCCTCACCAAAATAGGCGTAGATTTCTACGATCTGTTCTACCAACGCTGGGCTGCCCCGCCATCCGCCAGCGGCTACGAAATTCGGATCGAGGAGCTACCCGCCCCCGGCTTTGGTACGATCATCGTGGTGAAAGTGAATGAAACGACTATCTTTCAACGGGTGCTGCAACCACGCTACGACCAACTGGAAGCCAGTGCTGACTTAGCTGTTGCCCTGACCCAGCGGCATGTCAACGATCAGCAACGCCTCACCCAGCAACTCTACGAAGAAGACCAACAAGGCACCGGGATCTATTAAACCCATTGATCACTAATCATCCCGGAACAACCCCGGATAAATTCCGGGGCGGGATAAGTCAATCATTATTCATCATCATACCTCCAGCCATGAAAACTATTACCCTCATTATTACCGGATTAGTACTCAGCATACTGTCAACCCAAGCCCAGGACTTTGTCTACCGTCCCGTGAGTCCCGCCTTTGGGGGCGACACATTTGATTACCAGTGGTTGCTCAACTCCGCGACGGCTCAAAATGGTTTTGAAGACCCCAATGCTAGTTCGAGCCGACAGGAACGCGACCCTCTGGCCGAGTTTCAGCAAGACCTCAACCGACGATTGCTCAGCGACCTGTCCCGCTCACTGGTCAGCGATCAATTTAGTGAGGGAGAACTGGAAGAAGGAGTCTTAGAAGTGGGGTTCTTCCAGATTGAAGTCTTTCAAGGAGCCGATGGGGTCAGTATCACCATCTTGGATACCTCTACCGGAGATCAGACCACCGTCACCGTCCCGGAATTTTAGATTAGCGATCAGTCCACAGTTGGCGGCCGCCGTGGAACAGTCCATAGTCCACAGACTGTAATTTAAAAGTATTGTCGACTGCTGACTGTAGACCGTGAACCGTTCCATGGCGGCTATTAAACTAAAACTTACCCCCATGAAAACCATTGCTTCCTCTCTATCAATCGGGCTAATCGTAGTCTTACTGTCTACGGCCTGCGCCCCCTACTTTCATCAGCCTCTGTCGACGGCACCCGCCCGGCTCGGAGCCGAAACTCCGCAGTACCAGAACCTGACCAGCTTACCCGCGCCGCAACAGCCGGTTACAGCAGCGGTGTACAAGTTTCGCGACCAGACCGGGCAGTACAAAGATGCTAATAACGGCATTAGCTACTCTACCGCTATTACCCAAGGGACAACCTCTATTCTGTTGCGAGCTCTGGAAGAATCCGGTTGGTTTGTGCCCATTGAACGGGAAGGCTTGTCTAATCTGCTCAACGAGCGCAAAATTATCCGCTCTAGCCGGGATAACTTCTCCCAGAAAAATGGTAACCAAGAACCTGACTTATCTCCCTTGCTCTTTGCGGGTATTCTGCTGGAAGGCGGAATTGTCTCTTACGATGCCAATGTGCTGACGGGCGGAGCCGGACTACGCTACTTCGGAGCCGGGGCTTCGGGGCAGTACCGTCAGGATCGGGTGACAGTTTACCTACGAGCAACCTCTACCCAGACCGGACGTATTCTGAAAACGGTTTATACTTCTAAATCGGTGCTGTCGCAAAAAGTAGATATTGGCTTGTTTCGCTTTGTGAGCTTTCAGCGATTGTTAGAAACCGAAACGGGTTTCACTTACAATGAACCGGGCGAGCTGGCGGTGCGCGAAGCGATTGAAAAGGCGGTAGAAAGCCTGATTATTGAAGGGGTTATGGACGGCTTATGGAATTTGCAGCACGAAGAAGAGAGAAATCACCCCGCTATTCAGCGCTACCTGGCCGAGAAAGAAGAAAACCAATCCGTGGATGCTCTGGGCGGACAGCAGCGAGAGCGACGGGGAGCCATCAGCCTGGGGCTGGGAGGCGGAGTACTGCGCTACGGCGGGGACTTTCGGCGACCCACTATCAAACCGGCCGTTGCGGGAAACTTGCAGTGGCAACTCAGTCCTTCCTTTGCCCTCAATGTTTTAGGGGGAAGAGGTACGCTGGCGACCGAAGAGAGTTATCAATCGGATTTCTACTATGGGGAGGTCAGTACCCAGTTTCGGCTGCTGCCCCACTATCGCTACACACCCTACCTACGGATGGGTTTAGGACTGACCAGCGAGGATACGGGCGAACTGTCGGACGTACTAAGGAACTATCATCCCCACGCGGTCTACGAACTGGGCTTTGAGTATCTGATCACCGATCAGGTGGGCATTCAAGCCGCCCTCAACAACCGCTACTTGTTCAGCGATGAACTGGATCAGGTGGTGCAAGGGCGACGCAACGACTTTTACTGGGGAGCCACCCTCGGAGTACAACTCTATCTGGGGCGCTAACCCCAGCTTTACGATGTTTTTTATTCAACTATTTTATAACCAATTAATTTCTTAAACAATCATGAAAAAGTTAATCGCAAGTTTAATGATGGGTGGGCTGGCCACCGGAGTCAGCTTGGCTCAAGAAAACCAGAGCGACGTCCAACAGACGGGCGAAGAAAACTCCGGGATCGTCGTCCAGGAGGGTGCAATCAACACGGCTAACATTCTTCAGGGAATTGACGGAACCACTAATTTCAACGAGGCGGTGCAAACGCAGATCGGTGATAACAACGAAGCTTTCGTTGATCAAGGTACCGAAGGTGGCGAGGCCTACGAAAATGTGGCTACCCAGACCCAGAAGGGAGATGAAAATTTCGCTGACATTGATCAAGGGACTAGAAATGGGTACGCCGAAGGCAATACCGCTACCCAGACCCAGGAAGCTGATTACAATACTGCGGTTATTGACCAGGGAGATGATGACGGCGAGGCCTACGACAACGTAGCTACCCAGACCCAAACCGGGGAGGAAAACTTCGCAGATATTGAGCAGGGTGATGAAGGTGGATACGCTGAGGAAAACGAAGCTACTCAAACCCAAGAAGGTGATTACAATACTGCGATTATCGACCAGGGCGATGATGACGGCGAGGCCTATGATAATGTAGCCACCCAATATCAAGGAGGCGACTACAACGAGGCGTTTATTGATCAAGGAGAAGACGATGGATATGGCGAAGGTAACGAAGCCACCCAAACCCAAGAGGGCGATTACAATGAGGCCTTCATTGACCAAGGCGTTGATGGTGGTGAGGCTTACGATAATGTCGCCACGCAGAGTCAACCGGGTGATGAAAACTATGCTGAAATTAACCAAGGTGATGACTTTGGCTACGCGGAAGGCAATGAGGCGACTCAGTATCAGGAAGGTGATTACAACGAGGCGCTTATCGATCAGGGTAATGATAATGGCGAAGCTTACTACAACGTAGCTACCCAAGAACAATACGGTGATGAAAACTACGCCAAAGTTGATCAGGGTAACGGTGGCGATCGGGCTGAAGATAACGTAGCTACCCAGCAGCAGTACGGTGACCATAACAATGCTCTCATCGTTCAAGGTGATGAAGGCGGTTACGCTGAGGGCAACGAAGCTACTCAAATTCAAGAGGGTGATTTTAATGAAGCCACTGTTAACCAAGGAGTTCTTGATGGTGAGGCCTATGACAATGTGGCTACCCAGAGCCAACCCGGCGATGACAACTCGGCTACTATTAATCAGGGAGTTGAAGATGGGTATGCTGAAGGCAATGAAGCTACTCAATACCAAGAAGGAGATAACAATAGTGCTTTCATCGAGCAAGGAGCCTACGAAGGCGAAGCTGAAGATAATGTAGCTACTCAAACTCAAGAAGGCGACTTTAACGAAGCCACCATCAACCAAGGCTTTGAGGATGGCGAGGCGTATGACAATGTAGCCGCGCAGGAACAATACGGCGATTACAACGAAGCCGTTCTCCAACAAGGTGATGAAGGCGGCGTAGCCGAAGGCAATGAGTCTACCCAGCAACAGTACGGAGACTACAACGAGGCTCGCATAGAGCAAGGGGATGACGATGGTGAAGCCTACGATAACGTAATCACTCAGGAACAGTACGGCGAAGAGAATTACGTGCAAGTTGACCAGGGCGACCAAGAAGGTTACGCCGACGGCAATGAGGCTACTCAGTATCAAGATGGAGACTATAATGATGCCCGTGCCTTTCAAGGTGATGAAGGTGGCGAAGCTTACGATAACGTAGCTGATCAGTATCAAGAAGGGGACTATAATGAGGCTATTGTAGAGCAAGGGGTTGAAGACGGCGAAGCGTATGACAATATCGCCACGCAGGAACAGTACGGTGATGACAATATCGCAACCATTAAGCAAGGAGTGGATGGTAGCTCTTCGGAAGACAGTGAAGCTACTCAGTACCAAGAAGGCGATGAAAACGACGCTTTTATCTTCCAAGCGGGTGAAGACAACTTTGCTGACCAGTACCAGGAAGGTGATTACAACGTAGCCGATGCCCGGCAGTACGGTGATGATAACGAAGCGTACCAGGAGCAGTACGGCGACTATAATGAAGCCACCATTAATCAGGGAAGTGCTACTAACTTTGTAGATGGCAACCTAGCCGAGCAGTACCAAGAAGGTGACGAGAACTCCGCGTTGACCCAACAAGCCGGTGACTTCAACACCGCTTACGTGGATCAAACTGGTAACGAGAACGAAGCCCTTCAGCAGCAAATTGCTAACAACTCTGAAGTATATATTGAGCAGATTGGCATCGGAAACAGTGCTGTTCAGCAGCAAGTAGGCGAGCTTTCGGCTGATCAGGTTGCTGACTTGGAAAATTTAGATCCCTTTGCACTATCTCGCGGTGATAACCAGCAGGCCGAAGCCTACCAAACTGGCGATGATAACATCAGCTTGCAGCAGCAGGGTGGTGAAGATAACGTGGCGTACGCTGAGCAAATTGGTGAACGCAATGTCGTTACTCAAGCTCAGAACGGCGAAGCTAACGATGCCTGGGCCAAGCAAGATGGCTACGATAACGACATCGTACAACTGCAACTCGGTGACTACAACGAAGCTGACGCTCTTCAGGTTGGCTACGACAACGTTTCGTTCCAAAGCCAAATTGGTGAGTACAACCTCTCGGATGTGAAGCAGGATGGCTTTGAGCTGACTTCTACCACCCTTCAAGAAGGTGAGTACAACGAAGCCTATGTAGACCAGAGTGGCAACGGTCATATCAGTACCATCAATCAGATCGGTACGGGTAATGTTGCTGATGTAACCCAAGGTAACTAATCCCTCATTTGAAATAAGCCGGCGTAGGGGGCAGTGCCTTTGGGTACCCACCCCACCTCGGTCTATTTATTAACCTACTTCTCATGATACATTACACAATCAAGTTACTCCTGCTACTCTTACTGAGCTGTGGGATAAGCTACGCCCAAGATTTAGAACCCGGGATACTTGATGAGCCGGAAGCAAGTTTGCTTTTCCCAGAAATCATTGCTTTACCCGGCGCGCACATCGAACAGGCTGGGATGAATAACGAGGTGTTCGTACAGCAAATCGGTGCGGGAACCGGCCGGGAGCGGCAGTACGCTACCCTGGTACAAAGCGGGCACTACAATGTGCTAGATTTGACCCAGCAGGGCAACGGAAACCAAGTAATGGTGCAGCAGGTCGGTGATGGCAATGATTATGACGGTAATCTGCAAGGCAACGATAACCGCCTGGACATCGGGCAGTTTGGTAACGATAACCGCTTGGTACAAGAACTGGTCGGGGATCAAAATACCTACCAGGTGCTGCAAGAAGGTGATAACAATGAACTCATCCAGCGCGAATACGGAAACGGCCTGGAATATCAGGTTCATCAGCAAGGCAGCATGCAGGTCATCATCGAGAATGGCTTTTAATACTTAGACAATTTTCATAGCACTTGTTGGGGGTAACAAGTAGAACGGGGCACCCAGCGTAATGTATGTGATTTATGCAGCCCCGTTCTTTATTTTTTTCACCCCCAACAAATTGTCAATTATGTTACGAATACTTTCTATTACGCTGATGCTCAGTATTCTGAGCTGGCTTACCGCCTGCACTGAAGATACGATTCCACCTATCACC
This sequence comes from uncultured Flammeovirgaceae bacterium, assembly GCA_937138955.1. Taxonomy (GTDB): domain Bacteria; phylum Bacteroidota; class Bacteroidia; order Cytophagales; family Cyclobacteriaceae; genus Tunicatimonas. The sequence continues at coordinate 6,720 of CAKZPJ010000830.1, forward strand.
TTAAGTACATTGGAGGGCGTGGTGATCGCCGATGAGCTACCTTTAGCCTATGTCAATATCACTACCCAACCCGCTACCAACCAAGTGCAAACTGATTCGGCCGGGCGCTTTACACTTAGCGGAATTCCGGCTGACACCTACACCATTACCGTGCGAGGCGAAGGTATTCGCACCACTAGTCTTACCGCGCTAGTCACCCCTGACTCAGCAACCGAAGTTACCATCAGAGCGGAGCATACTGAACTGGAAAATCAGGCACCTAATGCCTCTCAGTTACTCAGTCCCCAAAACGAAGTAACCAACGTACCTCGTACTCTGACGCTCACCTGGCAGGGCAGCGACCCAGACGAGGATAGTCTGCACTACGAAGTGCGGCTGTTCACCTCCCAAAGTGCCCTGCGACAATCGGTCGTCGCCCAAACGGTCACCGATACTACTCTAATGGTAAGAAATCTTCAGTTTGCCACCACTTACTTCTGGCAAGTGATTGCTACCGACCCTGCTGGGTTCAGCAGCCAAAGTAAAGTCGCTAGCTTTACCACCCTTCCGGTTCCCAACCTACGTTTTGCCTGGGTATCGGATACTTCGGGAAATGCTGAGATCTATGCTTCCGATGGTTCGGATACCACCCTGGTACAAGTGACTCATCGGTTAGCGCGCGATGTGCAACCTCAGCTCCATCCCCGCCTACCGCAAGTAGCCTTTACTTCTGAAGTGCAAGGCGAGACACAATTATTTGTTACACCCCTGATTGGTGGGGAACCCACCCAGATCACCCAAGTACCGATGGCCGGGTTTCATAGTATTGGTACGGGCTACACTTGGTCGCCCGACGGGGGACAACTGGCTTACGCCCATTACCACGAACTCTACCGCATTCAGGCCGACGGCAGTGGCTTAACCGTAGTTACACAAGCTCCGACTAATCGCCACTTTCGGGAGATGGACTGGACAGCCGTGGACAATCAGTTCGTGCTGCAAACCATTGGTACCCGCATCTACGATTCGGAAATCTACCTTTACTCACCAGCCGAGGATTCACTGCGTTTGCTGGTGGCTAATCAGCCGGGACAGCTCCACAGTCCGAGTTTCTCAATAGACGGGCAAGAAGTGCTGTTTAC
>CAKZPJ010000831.1 GCA_937138955.1 uncultured Flammeovirgaceae bacterium
AGCCGACGAGTGTCGGAAAAAGATTCCTAAGAAACAAGAAGAGTTAACTCAAATAGCTTCTAAATTCACTTATTTACTATGAAAAGATTACATATCAACGTTAAGGTTCAGGACTTAGAGACTTCAATTGCTTTCTACGAAGGGCTATTTGCCAGTAAGCCCACCGTACTTAAATCGGATTACGCTAAGTGGATGCTAGATGATCCGCTGGTAAATTTCTCGATCAATCTTTCTAACGAGGAAAGCGGAATTGAGCATTTGGGAATTCAGGTAGATACGGAGCCCGAGCGTAACGAATTATTTAATCGCCTGGATAAAATTGAGGGAAAGCAGTTTAAAGAAGGAGAAACTGTCTGTTGTTACGCTCAGTCAACGAAGTCGTGGATTGCCGATCCTCAAGGCGTTTCTTGGGAAATTTTCCAAACCCACGGAGCCTCCGAAGTAAATAAAATTGTATCGCAACAAGTATCTGAATCCGTGAATTCGTGCTGTACACCTGAGGCTAAAGCTTAGGCATGAAGAATGAAATAGATAAGATACATGACTATGAAGGAGACACTTGTCAGCGAGTGTTTCCTTTATTTGAGCAATACCGAGCGGAACTCGTTCGGTACGTCAGACATCGTGTTAATGATCCAGGGCTAAGTGAAGCGTTGGTAAGTGATGTGCTGGTGAAGCTGTATCGGCACTGCGAAGAGCTTTCAGAGGTTAAAAATATTCGGGCGTGGCTGTATCAAGTGACGCGCCGAACTGTCTACGACTACTTTCGGGAACAGTCAAAGCTATCAGCCTTTTCACCAGAATTAGCCGAAGAAGATGCTTACCAGGAAAGTAGCATTACTACCGAGCTGGCATCTCTGATTCCGGTTCTTATTAATTGTTTGCCGAATAAGTACGCTATTCCGCTCCGAATGAGTGATTTGGAAGGCTTACCACAACAAGAAATTGCGCGCCAAATAAACCTTTCGCTCTCCGGTACAAAATCTCGTATTCAACGAGGGAGGCAGCAGTTGAAAGAACTGTTTCATCAGTGTCTACATCTCGAGTTTGATCAAAAGGGTATTCCAGTAGATTTTCAGGTAAAAGCTAATTGCAATATCCTATCGGAAGATAAACAGGCTAAATCAAAGCAGTCACAGAATTGCTCCACCAGCGACGAAAGATGCTGAATCTAATTAGAAACTATTGGGCTCTAACATTGGCATTCTCGTCGGGCGGCTCACAAAATGACACCAATTGCTCTTCTACGGAAGCATCCAAACTTACCGTATCGGGGTTCGGGTGGGTTTGCCGAAACCAGCTAATTAGTTCACTTTGCAGATGCTGCACTGTATCAGCTAAAGAGGGATCTGCATACAAATTCTCTGTTTCGTCAGGATCATTAATCACATCGTATAGGCGATGAGTTATTCCCGGGGCTGGATAACCCGTGGCGTAGCCTTGAGCTAAATCTCGTTTACCAGTGGTAAAAATATATTTCCAATGATCGGAGCGCACCATCGCCTTATTGTCTGCTAAAAACTCAGAAAATACGTAACTTTTGTGGGTATCGGCCTTTTGCTGAATTAATGGTAGCAAGCTTTTACCCTGGACTGAAGCGAGAGGTGGGGCTTTAATTGCCTCCAGTAGGGTTGGTACTACATCCACAAATTCTGCCATAGGTTCCAATGCCTTACCCTCGGGTAAATGCCCTACGGCTTGCATAAGCAATGGTGCTTGCACTGCAGGTTCCCACATCATATGCTTTTCAAAACGTTTGTGGTCGTTTAGCAAATATCCATGATCGCCCAGGTATACAACCATAGTATTCTCAGCCAATCCTAAAGAGTCAAGCCGGTTGAGAATTAATCCAATGTTCTTATCTAGATATTCCGCAGAAGCGTAGTATGCCGAAACAATGCCTCGCCGTTCCTCTTCAGTCAAGTCTCGAAAGATTTGAGGTACCCATTGGTCATCTTCGAGGCTTCCTTCGGGAAGGGGCATGTTTGCAGGGTCATATTTTCGGGCGTACTCAATAGGGAAGTTGAACGGAGAGTGCGGTTCATGAAACCCTACTACTAAACAAAAAGAAGTATCACGATTATCCGTCAGAAACTGATTGGCTTGCCGCGAGTACCACGTTCCGATATCATCAGCATCATAGCTATTGCCCGGTAGAGCATCGGCGTTCAACCAGATACGAGCGGGATCTCGGAATGGTTTCCATTGGGGGCGAACTGCCACACTATCCGGTACTTCACGTCCGGGGTTTTCTTCACGATAGGCAAAATAGTCTCTGCGTTCAATTTTAATATCGAAGCCGTGGTTCTTTTTATTGTTAAAGTGGTTTTTCCCTATGATTCCTGTTACATACCCTTCGTTTTTTAAATGATCGGCAATGGTTACCTGCTCTTCGGGAAAAGACGTTCTGAGTAACGTTACTCCGGTGGCGTGCGGGTACCGGCCGGTAATCAGAGATTGGCGAGAAGCACTACAAAGTGGTGCATTAGCGTAAGCTCTATTGAACCGAACCCCTCGGGCAGCCATTCGGTCGAGATTGGGAGTTCTAATAACTTCGTTTCCGTAAGCACCAAGCACATTGGCCGAATGATCATCACCAATAATGATAAGCACATTTTGTAAATCATCTGGCTCATCAATTTTCTCCGGCTGAGTGAGCGATTGACAGGAAAATATCGTCAAAAGACATAGAATAGCAAATAAGTAGCGCATAGATGATATAAAAATAATTTGTACATTGACAGGCATATTAAAGCTATTTTTTCACATTTACACCTCCTAATCTACAATGCATCGTCGTGAATTTCTATCAACTACTGCTCAGGCTTCACTTGGCGCACTAGCACTGCCGAGTTTTTCAAAATTATCACCGCTGTTTTTCAAGATGTCGCTGGCCGAGTGGTCGCTCCGCCAACCTATTCGTAAGGGAGCTATGACCAACCTAGATTTCCCCCGCTTAGCTAAGGAATTTTACGGTATTGACGCAGTGGAATACGTTAATCAGTTTTTCCTTGATAAGGTGAAAGATCAGGCATATTTGAAAGAACTCAAGCAACGGGCGGACGACGTAGGCGTGACCAACGTGCTGATTATGTTGGACTTATGGGAATTTCCTACGGCCAGTCCGGTAGAATCGGAAAGAATAAAGTCGGCAGAGAAGCACTACGAATGGATTGATGCGGCTCATACGTTAGGCTGTCATGGTGTGCGAATTAATGCAAATGGCTACGAAGGTAAATCGCTTGAAGAAGCGGCTGACCTATTTGTAGATACCTTGATTCGTCTATCCGATTACGCTAAGACAATGGATATGAATATTATGGTGGAAAACCACGGAAATTATTCTTCTAATGGGAAGTGGCTTGCAATGGTGATGGAAAAAGCCAACCGTGATAACGTAGGTACATTACCAGACTTTGGAAATACTAAAATAGCTGAGAACGAAGAATACGACCGCTATCAGTTGGTAGAAGAATTAATGCCTTATGCTATTGGAGTGAGTGCTAAAGCTACGGAATTCAATCGTAAGGGTAAGGAAGCCAATATGGATTATGAGCGTCTGATGACTATTGTTAAAGATGCTGATTTCAATGGGTACGTTGGCATTGAGTTTGGCGGTAAGCTGGAAGAAATGCACAAAAAAGATGGCGTTATGCTCACGAAAAAGCTTTTGGAAAGAATAGGCGGTCAACTCTCTTAATAAGCTAGGTGCGTGGAGCTAGGAGTAATAGGTAAAGCATAACCTATAAGGTTTGAATTTTTCCCTGCCCCGCACTCCAATCTCCCCGCCCGTTGTTAATTCTTGTTAAATCTTACTAGGTATATTGGTGAATCGTTAGGTTTTAGCTATTTTCGAGGTTTATTTTGCACTTAATCACAACCCAACGGGATTACAACTAATGAAGAAGATATTTTTTACCTTATTTATAATTACTGTTTTTAGCTCGTTATCTGGCTTTGCTCAGGATATTAAAATCGGATTTGTTCAGTCAGAATACGTATTAGGGCTACTGCCTGAGGCGAAAGCAGCTCGACAAGATGTAGCGGCCTTTGAACGAAAGCTTAACAATAAACTGACCGCTATGCGTCAGGGGTTAGAATTGCAGGCTGCACAATTACAGCAAGAAGCACCTAACCTTACTGATACTATTCGGACCATGCGCGAGCAGGAGCTTCAAGAACTCCAACAAGATATTTTGAGCGAACAAGAAACGGCTCAACAGCAAATGCAATTTAAAGTTATGCAAGCGATGAGTCCGTTACGCCAAAAAGTACAGCAGACTATAGATTCAGTGGCTCAACTCAATGGTTATACGCATATCTTTCCATCGAGCGTTAACGGACAGGCTATGTTGATCTATACTAAAAACCCTGAAGAATCTAACGTAACCCCGCTGGTAATAGACGCTTTAAAACTAACTAATCCAGCAGATACAACTGGGCAATAGCAACTTTTCAGCAGACTGTAAGCCAGTGAAACTACGCGATTTCCCTGAAGGCATAGGCGTAATAGTCTGCGTCAAGCAGATTTAATCCCTACTTATACCTGATGAATATCTCGTAAAACGATCAGCAGATCAAAACTAATAAAGTAAGCTGTAACAAATAAGGGGTTTCTTATTGTGCTAGCAGTAAGAATTTATATCGGCACTGTCGGAGATACGTTACCCGTTTTGCGTTTCCTACTTATTGACTTGCCCAATATCTAGCCGACTAATTTTGCCTTCGTTAGTTACCGTGAATTTGAAGTACACCTTGAATGTTCCCCACTGCCCAGCGTAGAAATCACCAATTAGGTCTTTGCCTTCATTCTCTATCTTATCAAGATGTAGGAATTTTTCTTTATGATTGAAAGCGTTGTCAAAGAAAGGCTTTAAATCCTTGGTATTGCTATCATCAGTAAATACAGCGTCAGCAGTAAAATGGCTGAACCAAGCATCTTTATCATTTGCTTGTAGAGACTCTATAGCTGATTTTACAGTTTCGTTTGTGAGTTTAGTAGTATCCATTATTAGTTTTTTGCGTTGAGTGATTTTTTTGTACGTAATTAATTTGGGCACTTGCACATGACGCTAGCAGATACACCACAATGCCTAATGCTATCCCCTCTATCATACTTACTATCCTTTTGCCAGTGGATGCTGTAAATAAATAATTAACAGGTTTAGAAAGAAGAAAGGTAGCTCAATGGCAAAACCTTTCAGGTCTTTATCCAGCAGGTGAAAGCACATAATAAGTAGGATAGTAGCGGCCATCAGGAAGTTTCCCCAGATAAAGGTTTTGGGAAAGGCGATGAATACCGCGCTGAGCATCGTTACTACCCCCATCGCCATCAGCCCCACCGAACCGAAGTTCCATTTGCTGAACATGTCGATCATCTCGGGTTTTCCGGTGGTCATGGTGTAGCCTTGCTTGATTCCCATAAAAATGGCGAAGAGCATCAACGCTCCGTTAATAATTTTTACGATCATAGTTTTGTCATTTTTAGTTTGCAGGCATACATTTTCTGAGATCCGTAGCGGGAATTCCGCTCGCCTAACTTCTGAGCATAACTAAATCCTAGAGAATGTCCTAAACGCACTAAATTAGCAAAAGAAATGGGGTACGGAACCCATGGATTACTCTTTGTCGTATCATATTCCACCAGCAGAAGCGTGCCATCAATCTTAAGCTGCTCTTTAAGATCTTGAAGGAGTGTTTCTTTATCCTGAATGTAGTGAATGGAGTTAGCTAACATAAATCCATCGTAGAAGATATTACCGAAATTAAATTGGTTGAAATCAGCCTGAATAAATTCCAAATCTACCCTGTTAATGAAAGTTTCTTTGAATTGCTGTTCCTGATCAATACCAATTATTTTGCTACCTGCCGGAAGTAAAGAAGCCAACGCCCGGCTGAAAAGTCCGGAACCACAGCCTAGATCGGCCCAAAGAGCCGGTTTTGGGCTGGTAGGTTTTCCGGCTTCAATAAGTGTGATTGCTTCGCTGATTGTCATTTTTCTTTTTGTAGGGACATAGTAATTATAGCAGGGACATCATTCATAATATCCCTGCATACCCATAAAAAGCTCTATTTTGTAGTGTAACCTCCGTTGGCTAGAATAGTCTGTCCGGTAATCCACCAGCCGTCAGTGGCTAGGAAGATTACGATGGGTACAATATCTTCAATTTGGGTCAATCCCCCCAAGGCTGAAGCTGATTTATGGTAGGCTACCGCATCGTCAGATTCTTGTCCGTAGAAGAACGGGGTATCCATTGGGCCGGGGGCAATAGTCGTTACCGAAATTCCCCGCTCACCAAATTCTTTAGATGCTGCCCGGGTGTAGTGCTCCACTGGAGCTTTACCACCCGCGTAGGTAGAATACAATCCGGTATACGCACCCAATAAGGAAGTAGCGATACTGATAATCTTACCATCATTTTCTAGTGCTTTTCCAGCTTCTTTGATGAAGAAGTAAGCCACTTTACTGTTGATAGCCGACATAGTGTCAAACTCTTCTTCGGTGGTTTCGGCAAACGGCTTTTTAAGCACCATTCCGGCGGTATTTATCGCTACATCGACTCTTCCAAATTTCTCTTTAACCGCCTTAAAGAGTTCTTCATTGTTTGCGGCTGGGGTAAGATCAAGCTGGATGCTAAACGCATCGGTTCCCAAATCTTTTACTGCCTGAACTGTTTCTTCAGCGGCAGCCTGGGTACTATTGCTATTGTAGTGTACCACTACCTTTGCGCCCAGTTTGGCTACTTCTCTACTGATTAAACCACCGAGGTTTTTAGCCCCACCGGCAACCAGAACTACTTTGTCGTTTAAATTAATCTTTGCCATGAGTTAAACTGTTTTGGTTTTGTCTTTGACAAAGATTGTAAGCTTACTGAAGTATTTGCTTGCGAAAAACAGGGGAAGAGTTGCAAATATTATCGGTCTTTGCGCTGAGTCCGGTATTTAGAAGGAGAAAGCCCGGTATGCTTGCGAAAGAAATTACTAAAATGAGCAATCTCCCGATAGCCTAACTGATACGCAATCTCTTTGATTGACAGTGAAGAGTTCTTCAGTAAAGCTTGAGCTTGGCCAAGTGACTTTTCGGCAATCCAGGTGCTGGCAGGCTTACCAGTTTTACTCTTGATTACCTGATTAAAATAAGATGTACTTAAACTTTGGGCATTCGCATAGTCTTTTACCTGAAAATGCTTTTCAGTATCTCCACTGCTTAAGTCAAGATAATGTTCTTCCAAATGTCGCTTGAAGGTTTTTACAATCTGGGAGTTCCGATTTCCTTCTTCCAGAGGATAGTAATCGGTCCAAAAATTCTGTTTAAGCTTTAGTAGCAACACTACGAAAAGGTTACCGATAATCTGATACTTGAACGAGGAAGCACCCTGATATTCTTTTAGTATCTGGGTGTAAAGCAGTTCAATTTCTACGAAACCTTCCGGCGTAAAAGTTTGGGGTGGAATGGTTTCGGCGAGTAAAAAAGGAAACTCTTTAAATACATCTTTATGCACATTGCTTTTAAGGAAACTTTCGCTGAGCGTGACGAGGTACGCATCATGCAGCTCCAGAAACTCAAATGCTTTTAGGTGTCCCGGATTGGTAAAATAGACTGTGTTCGCCGAGTAGTGAAAAGTGTGTTCGTCGGTGGTATAATTTCCTTTTCCGTCCTTTACAAAAATGAACGAGTAATAATTAGCTCTAAATACGGGCGATTTATACGGAATCTGATTATGTAAATTCAATAGACTATGGATAGAAAATTCAGCTTTCTGATCCACCGGAATGCCTAAATCCTGATAAAGTTCAAAGACTTTATTATACTGTTTTATATTTTGGGTATCTTCAGGTATCATTGGTTATGCAGTCTGATAATAACAGCCTATAAATGTTAAGCAGAAATATCCTGACTTTTCTCTCGTAACTTCTGAATAATTATATTATTTGGTTTCAAACCTTCAAAATTCTGCAAAAACGGTATTTCCATCAAATTGGTAAACAATTCTCACAAATATTAAAATAACTGTGTTCAGTTTTTTAGTAGTTAGTGTCATATTTACACTACACTAAATATTTGGAAAGTTATAATCAGATATACATAAAACACAACATGTGTAAGATTTTCAGATTGAAGAATTATTCTACACTCTGTTTAAGATTTGGTAAAACATTCTACACTCTGTAGATATCAAAGAAAGTAGGATACATAAAGTATACAAGAATTCAAGTGGCATATGTGACTGAAATTTAGACAATTAGAGTTATATCAGATTATGCCGTTCAATAAGAGTATAGTTATTGAGGTGTATAACCTCGAGAAATTATTAAAGTTAACGATGAAATACCAACACTACCCTGTAAACTTGAGAAAGTTCTATCGGCCTATTCTTGCCGTAATATTTTTTTCAACGATATTCAGTTGCCAAGAAACTGAACCTAAAGACGAAGGGCTGCCCCTACCCGTGATGACCCTTCAAGAAGAGAAGGCAGCAAAATCATTTCAGTACCTAGGCTCCATAGAGGGAGTTGAGAATGTAGCTATTCGACCTCAAGTTGACGGAATACTAGAAGAGATTTATGTTGATGAAGGGATTTTTGTTAAGAAAGGGCAACCATTATTTAAAATTAATAGTCAGCCTTATCAAGAAGACTTAAACAATGCGGTAGCCAATGTTAAAGTAGAGCGAGCTAAACTTAGAAAGGCTCAAACCGAAATTGACCGAATCCAGCCTCTTATCGATAACGAAGTTATTTCAGAAGTAAGAATGGAAACGGCTCTGGCCGATTATGAAGTGGCTCAATCTTCTTTAGATCGGGCCCAGGCGGCGGCGGCTAACATGCGGATTAATTTAGAATTTACTACTATCAAAGCTCCAGTAAGTGGGTTTATCGGAAGAATTCCCAAATCCATTGGAAACCTGGTTAAGAAAACTGATGACCAGCCACTTACCGTTCTTTCTAATGTGGAAGATGTCTATGTTTATTTTTCTATGAGTGAGTCAGATTACCTGTACTACGAACGGATGAAAGGGGACTCAACTTCTAAGAAGATGAGCAATGAGGTGAAATTAGTATTATCTGATGGATCAGAATACGAAAGAGACGGAATCATTGATGCCAACTCTGGTCAAATTGATAAGTCGACCGGATCAATCAATCTGCGAGCTAAGTTCGACAACCCTGATACTTTGTTGCGATCCGGTAGCACCGGAAAAATCATCATGGAGCAGATCTATCCCAATGCGATCTTGATTCCTCAGGGAGCTACTACTTCCATTCAAGACAAACGATTTGTGTTTAAATTTCAAGAAGAAGATAGTACCGTAGTACGGAAAGAGATAGAAATTGATGGTCGCACTGGCAAACAGTATATTGTGAGTGGTGAGACCCTCAATCCTGACGACCGAATTGTAGTCTCGGGAATCAATAAGTTGACGAATGGCGTGAAGGTAAATCCAATGCGTTTAGGCCAACTGGTATTAGACAATACGACTGCCACTATGCAGTAGTATCAAAATATTTTCTTACAGAAGTATTCATATTAAGTAGCCCCGCCTTTGGGGTTTATCTTTATTAAATCGTCGTTAGGGTGATGACTTGCTAACCTAGAAGTGGTTTCACCTTTTATTGTTTTGACCTACATGATACCTATCAAACTAACCTTCCCTAACAGACAGATTACAGGATATTCTCCTCTGTGCTCTATCATTTTCTTTATTACTCTCCTTATAATCCATATTAATAAGTACTACCACACGTCGAATCCTATTGTTAACATTAGCGGTCAAAATCTTGATAAACCCTCATTTTCAGTCGTGCATCTAAATTAAAGAAGTACCGTTAATTCTTGCTATTCCATCCAGTTACAAGCCTTGACAGCTTAGAGAGATTGGCAACGTCTAGATACCTATTGTTAGAATAAGCTTTCAAATACTATGTTAAAAAAAATAATAGACCGGCCAGTATTAACACTGGTAATATCAATTGTTTTAGTGCTAGCGGGAACCGCCAGTATATTTCAGCTTCCGGTTGAGCGGTTTCCTGAGATTGCTCCTCCCAGTGTGAGTGTGCAAGTATATTATCCGGGTGGTAGTGCCGAAACCGTAGCCAAATCGGTATTACTACCGATTGAGGAAGCCATTAACGGTACCGAAAACATGACCTACGCCCGCTCTACTGCTACTAACTCCGGGAGGGGAAGGGTTTCTATTTACTTTGAGCCAGGAACCGATCCTGATCTGGCGGCAGTAGATATTCAAAACCGTATCTCCAAAGTTATTCAGCAGATTCCCCCGGAGGTAGTTGAGTCGGGTATTACGGTGTTGAAAAGGATGAAGGGTACCCTGATGACTATCAACATTTACGCAAATGAAGAGGATTCTCCTTACGACGAAACCTTTCTAAATGCGTATACTCGTATTAATGTCCGCCGAGAGCTAAAGCGTATTCCCGGATTAGCGGAAGCAGCCATCCTTCGTTCCCGAGATTATGCGATGCGTATCTGGTTAAATCCCGAACGCCTTGCACTCTACGGGCTTACTCCCCGGGACGTATATCAACAGATTCGGGATCAAAGCTTTGAAGCTGCACCCGGCAAGTTCGGTGAAAATTCCGATGAAGTATTTGAAATAGCCCTGAAGCATACCGGCCGATTTAGTGAGCCGGAAGAGTACGAAAACATTGTTATCAAAACGGAAGAAGATGGATTACAACTTCATCTTCGGGATGTAGCCCGTATTGAATTTGGGGCTTCTAATTATACCAGCCAGAACCGTCTAGATGGTCAATCTTCAGTAACTATAGACATTGTTCAGCAGAGTGGAGCAAATGCAGTAGAAATTGATAAGCAAGTTCGTGAAATTTTAGAAGAGCAATCCCGAATATTCCCCGAAGGCATTGATTACGATATTACTTATAGCGTACGTGACCAGATTGATGAGTCTATGGGGCACGTGAAGCAAACGCTGGTTGAGGCTTTTATCTTGGTATTTTTAGTGGTGTTTATTTTCTTACAGGATTTTAAAGCGACCTTTATTACCGCCATCACTATTCCCATTTCTCTGGTGGGCACGTTCTTCTTTCTATCCTTGGTGGGAGTATCCATGAATGTGCTGAGTATGTTTTCTATCGTACTTTCTATTGGTATTGTAGTGGACAATGCCATTGTGGTGGTGGAAGCAATCTTCGAAAAAATGCAACACTACAGCATGAGTGCTCGGGAAGCGGTATACGATGCGTTGACAGAAATTACCGGAGCTATTGTTTCTATTACTATGGTAATTGCTGCCGTATTTCTTCCGGTAGGATTTCTGGAGGGTCCCGTAGGTGTCTTCTATCAGGAGTTTGCCTACACCATCATTATCGCCGTAGTGATCTCAGCTATTATTGCCCTCACCTTGGGGCCAGTAATGTTTATGCTACTGTACAAATCTAAAGACGAGGAAAAAACCAGCGAAGAAGCTATTGAAAGCAAGGGGGCTGATAAAAATACCGTTGTAGATAAAATTCAAAAATCCGAAGGAGTTCAAAAAGCGAAAGCAATCGGTTCTAAGGGGTTACGGAAATTTGATAATCTGTTTGATAGGTTCACGAAGAAATATGTCAATTTAACCCGAACGGCAATTCAGTATAAGTGGATTAGTCTTATTGGGTTGCTAGGCGTTATCGCTATCACTGCATTTCTGGCTAATCGTACGCCTCAAGCGTTTATTCCTACTGAGGATGATAACTTCTTAATATTTACGCTGACGATGCCTGAAGGTGCATCCCTGCATCGGACCAATCAAGCATTGGTACTGGCTGACTCAATTCTTCAAATGGAACCCGCCGTAGAAAGTGTAAACACGGTTTCTGGGTACAATATTGTGAGTGGTTCAGAAAGCCCCTCTTCAGGATTAGGTTACGTTTTATTGAAAGATATTAGCGAGCGTGGTGAGATTGAAGACATTAACGATCTAATTAAAGAATTTATGGCCAAGCTAATGGTTATCAGTGAAGCTAAGGGTATCAATATGTATCCACGACCTACCGTTCAGGGGTTTGGTGACTTTGATGGGGTGCAGATTATGCTACAAGATCTTTCAGATGGTGACTTGAGCGAGTTTGGTAATTTGGTAAATGAGTTTATCGCTCAGTTGCATCAGCAGCCAGAAATCGATAATGCTTTCACGTCTTACAATACTAATTTTCCGCAGTATCGCTTGAATATTGATTACAAAAAGGCAAAAGCTTTAGGAGTTAGTGTGAAGGATATGATGTTTACGGTGCAGTCTAACTTCGGCCGAACCCGAGTTGGTGACTTCAATCGCTTTACTCGGCAGTACGGTGTCTACATGCAATCAGATATTCCTTTCCGAGAAAGTCCCGAAGCCTTTAATTCTATTTTTGTCAAAAATAGTGAAAAAGAGATGGTACCGCTAAATACCATCGTACAGTTGGAAGAGGCTTTTGGCCCTGAGACAGTAACCCGGTACAACCTGTACAATTCAGCTCGAATCAATATTACTCCCGCCCAAGGCTACAGTACGGGCGATGTAATGAATAAGATTGAGACACTGAGCGAGCAGAAGTTACCGGCCAGTCTTAACTTCGAGTGGACTGGCATGAGTCTGGAAGAGAAGAAATCTGGATCTGATTCTATCATTGTATTCATAATCAGCATTGTACTCGTGTACTTTATTCTGGCCGCTCAATACGAGAGTTTTTGGCTGCCATTGGCGGTAATCCTCTCTCTTCCCACCGGAATTTTGGGCGTATTCTTGTTCATCAATCTGGCAGGTATTGAAAATAACATCTACGTACAAGTTGGAATTATTATGTTGATCGGACTACTCGCCAAAAACGCTATTCTAATTGTAGAGTTTGCGGCTCAAAAACGGCGAGCGGGGGAAAAGGTACTAGACTCAGTATTAGATGCCAGTGCCCTGCGCTTGCGAGCTATTGTAATGACATCACTCGCATTTACCGCCGGATTGATACCCCTTATGTTTTCCGAAGGGTCTTCAGCTATTGGCAATAAATCGGTGAGTATTGGTACTGCCGGAGGAATGCTGTCGGGCATTTTCTTAGGGATTCTAATTATTCCTGTACTTACCTACGTATTTATTCAATTGAACGAGCGGTTTAGCGTAAAAACTACATAAGAAAGTCAATGAAAATGAATTTTATTAAGCAATCAATACCTATTTGTTTTATTGTACTAGCGGCTATCGGTTGCAAGGTTGGAGAAAGTTACGTTAGGCCTAATGTTCTTAACATTGATAACTACTATGGCAATAATACTCAGTTGGATACCGCTTCAGTAGATCGAAGCAATCTGGCGGATGTTAACTGGCGAGACTACTTTGAGGACTCTATCCTTATTTCATTAATTGATTCGGCATTAGTCAAAAACTTTGATCTAAAACGAGAGATTCAACGAATTGAGATCGGTAATCAGGCTTTCCAGCAGTCTAGAGCTAATTTCTATCCTAACTTGGGAATTTCGCCTTTTGGGTTTAATCGTGAGTACTTCTCTGAGAATTTCAACAATTTCGGTTCTAACCGAGCAAGGCGTAACCACGGAGAAAACCCTCCTAAGACGCTGTATACCGAGCGGTTGGCCTATACCACCTCCATATTTGCTAGCTGGGAGATTGATTTGTGGGGAAAACTACGTTGGCAAAAAGAAGCGGCTCAAGCCTCTTTCATGCAGAGCCAGGAATTTCAGAAAGCGGTACAAACGGCGATTGTAGCTGAAGTTGCTTCCACCTACTATAATATGCTAATGATTAATTCGCAGATTGCAGTGGCCGAACGAAACCTGGAATTGGGAAGGAGTACACTAGAAATTGTGAAGCTTCAGTTTCAGGCCGATGAAACTACCTCCTTAGCGATACAGCAAACTGAATCTCAAATTCTTCGAGCCGAGTCCTTAATTCCGCAGCTAGAAAGATCATATATTATATTAGAAAACCGCCTAAATCAATTATTGGGTCGTTATCCTCAACCAATCAATATCCAGCAAGACTTAGAAGATGTAGCGTTTGATGAACGCTACGTTACCGGAGTGCCATTAGAACTTATCAGCAACCGTCCGGATATTGCTGCTGCTGAATACCAGTTAATCGCGAACAATGCCCAAGTAGGTGTTAATCGGGCTATGCGATATCCTTCTCTGGTACTTGATGCAAGTACCGGTTTGAACTCTTTTATATTCGAGAGTTTCTTAAACCCTATGGGATCGGGTTTTGCTTTGTTTAATGGGGCTATTTTTCAGCCAATCTTTCAAAACAAGCGACTGAAAGCTAACTATAATATTGCAGTGGCTGAACGTCAGTTAGCTGAACTGGATTTCAAGGATAATGTAGTTTTGGCTGTGAGAGAAGTCTCCGATGCTTTAGTCACCATTGAGAAATTAAGAGAAGAATACAACATCGCTTTACGCCGCATAATCGTAACGACGAAGGGAGTTCAAGATGCCTCATTGCTATTTCAAAGCGGGTTTGCCAATTACCTTGAGGTGATTAATGCTCAGGAAGATGCTCTCCAAAGCGAATTAGACTTAGCTGATCTGAAAAGGCAAATAATTATAGCCAATATTGAACTCTACCGTAGCCTCGGTGGTGGCTGGAAGTAAAAAGTAAAGTGCCCAATCTACTGGTATTAGGTAAAAACTTTAGGCTTTTAGCATCATCATTCTTCAAGGTATTGATCGCTCTTTCCACT
This sequence comes from uncultured Flammeovirgaceae bacterium, assembly GCA_937138955.1. Lineage (GTDB taxonomy): Bacteria > Bacteroidota > Bacteroidia > Cytophagales > Cyclobacteriaceae > Tunicatimonas. Next base: position 14,695 of record CAKZPJ010000831.1, read on the forward strand.
GGTCTTCTGCCGTAGAAAATACTCTGGCAAAAATATCTAAGGTAGTAGAAGAAGTGGAAATTTCGGAAGACCTATAATAGCGGTGTAAGTAACTAAAGATGGGTTGACTTAGCTAGATACATATGTGTCTTGGTTATTTATTTCAGAACTTCTTGGATAGCTGTCATAATTACCTTCTCCGATTTGGGAGCTACTCGGGAAGCTCGTTCTGATGTTTCGTATCCTCCCTGGGTATAAGATATTTCGGTGCCAATGTAGCCAGGACCGTATTCTTCATAAGCAGCCGTCACTACGTGGTCGTTTGGTCTCATCTGCTGGGCAGCTAGTTGGTACTCCACAAATATTTCACCAGGCAGATTCAGCATCCAAACATTATCTAGTTTCAAAGAAGAGATGTTGATTTTATGTTCTTGCTGGGTTCTCTGTAGCCAAGCCAGATGTTTAGCTGCGTAAAATTTATGGAAGTCTGTAGCCGTATCTGAAGCTAAAATAGCGGTCAGGTCACTTTCTACCAGATGTTTGCCAATCGGTAGTTCTACAGGGACGCTTTTCCACTGTAGATCAGCGGTTTTTAGTGGCTTTTTCTCGGTATTTTCCCAGGCCTGCTGCATAGCGATTTCCATACGCTGCGCCAGTACAGGACGTCTCGCTTTCGACCCATCGTTATACTTTCCTGCTGCCACATTGCCTCCGGCACCATTGAAGTGAATATGAGGCAGTCCACCTAGTTTTTCCTGACGATTATTCCGGGCAATGCCGACAAACTCGCAGGTGACATCGCCTTGCCCGTAGTAACTCTGCGGATGTACCGCATAGTAAGTCATCACGGCTAGTGGTTTTTCCTCATTCCAGAAACTCACCGTTTGTAACCAAGGGTCAATTAGCCCTTCTGGGGCAGCGATAGCCGCCGAGTCAGTAGATTTGCTCCAACGAATG
>CAKZPJ010000832.1 GCA_937138955.1 uncultured Flammeovirgaceae bacterium
CCAATGCGAAGCAGGCGTATAAAGTTTTTGAGAAAGCCTTTACTGGTGACCGTTTCCAGAAACTGGCGGATCAGAATGGACGTAAGCAACGCGTTCTTTGGGCGAGTACCGGTAACAAAAATCCTGATTATAAGGAGCTCCGCTACGTACATCCGCTTATTGGCCCAGATACAGTGAACACTATGCCCGGCGATACATTAGATATTTTGCTGGATAGAGGTGAAGAGCCTACCAATCAGGTAGCCGAAGGTATGGGTCATGCCGATGAAGTGATGGCAACTTTGGAAGAGTTAGGCATTGATATGGAAAAGGTTACTGATGACCTGGAAAAAGAAGGAGTAGCGAAATTTGAGAAGCCTTTCAACCAATTGCTAGATGCTATTGAAGAGCAGCGTAAAGCGCACGCTTAGCAGTAGTTAGTTAGATGACAAAAAACGCCAAATCTGTTTAGGGTTTGGTGTTTTTTGTTATCACATTGAATTATACGAGCGTAGTGTACATTGATCTGTATTCCTTCAAAGTAATAAAAAAAGAAGTACCCCAATAGAGATACTTCTTGACTTAAATAGAGTTGACTACGTGTCTTAAATTAGCGAGTAACTACGACGAGTATAAAATCCATTACGCATTACGTTCTTTCGATTTTCTCCGTGAAGAAGATCCGTTAGATCAGAAACAGTTAGTTGGTTGACAGCTTCTCTTTTCGGATGCCTATTCTCTTCAATATTCTTATTCCTATTCATAAAATTGCTCTTTTGTGGTTTAAAAAATTTACATTGAAACACTGTCTACGAACCTAATTATTGATAGTTACAAAAATTTAAAATAATTATACAATAGTGGTTCCTTCTACTTATAATTCTTCAAGAAGACTGAAACTACTGTTCCTTTGTTAGGAACACCATTCAAAACAACAGAGCCGCCATTCTTCTCTATCATTGTCTTTATTAAGTGTAGACTTAATCCCTTTCCATTTCCTTTGCTACTAAATCGCTGAAAAGGTTGAAAAAGCGCGTCACGGTGCTGATCAACATTGATCCCAATACCGTTATCCTGAACCTGGATCACTACCGTATCATCATCCTGACTTAGTGTTACCCGAACAATCAAATCTCGGTCTTCCGACTGATAGAGTACAGTATTATCCAATAAAGATTGAAGAATGCTTCTTAGATAAGAAGTTGGGTAGTTCAACGAAACGCGGTTATCAAGTTCTTTAATGAGTTTGCCGGGTATACTATGATCATTCCAGTAATCATCTAGGTAAGCGTCAAGCCAATCGGCCAAAGGATCAAGCTTGATTAAGCTGGTATTGTCGGTTGCTATTGAAAGAAACTGGTCAAATTCATCGCGCAATTCAGTAATTTTTGTTAGATAGGTCTTCTCCATTTCTTTAAGTACAAACTGCGCCTGATCTTTTCCATTATCCTGACCGGGAGTATTGAGCCAAAAATTAAGAGAGTGGAATAGGTTCTTGGTATCGTGAACGTTTTGATCAAAATATTGCTTTACTTTTTTAATGAGTATTTTTGAGTTTTGGGACATACATTGATTTTTATTAAATTATATAAATCAATGTTGAAACACTTTTTGCGTAATGCAAAATTCCATTTGAATTAGCTCAGGAGCATTATCATAACAAAATATATGACGGCGAGCCTTACTACCGATCCTCTTAAAGTTCTTATTGCTGATGATCAATATCTTTATCGGGAAGGTATAAAATCACTGCTTAATGAGGAAGCATCTATTGAGGTAGAAATTGAAGTAAGTAGTGGAGGTGAAATCATGGATTATCTTCGGTATCATTCAGTAGATATCATTCTAATGGATATTGATATGCCGGGAATGGGGGGGATTGAGGCTACTCGTTTGGTAAAAGAAGCATACCCGGAGATCCGGATTCTGATTTTATCGATGCACGACCAGTTAGACTTTATTTTGGATGTACTCCAGGCAGGGGCTTCTGGCTATATACTAAAGGATGCTCAAAACTTGGATCTGCCCAATGCTATTCAAGCACTAGGGACAGGCAGTGCTTATTACAGCGAAGCAATTTCTAAGAAACTAGCCGACTATCTAGTGCAAGTACATAGTCCCGCTTTCGTAGCTAATGTAGAGAATCCGCCTAAAATAACTCCGCGGGAGCAAGAGGTGCTTTCGCTAATTGGGCATGAATTTACTAATGAAGAAATCGGTGAAAAATTGTTTATTAGCACTAACACCGTTCTGACCCATCGTAAGAATTTATTACAAAAGCTAAACGCTCGAAATACTGCCGGCCTAATTAAGAGTGCTACCAAGCTTGGTCTTATATAGGAATAGCTGTATTTTTTATGATAATAATCTATCACTATAAGTAGTGATATTGTCAAATATTCATCCTCATAAGTTGGTATTTTACCCCGGAAAGACCTTGTTATCTTAGGTTCTGATGGTTGTTTTCTTTAGGTTAGTGTCAGTTAAAGCAAAAGTAATCGGGTCTCACCCATATTTTTTTGAGACGCAACTTTTTTGTAGTAAGAAAAGTATTTTTTTAGCTATGGGCTGAGCATTCCTCGAAAGGTTTGCTCACCCATTTTAATTTGAACCGGAAATTTTGGCTAATCAATCATTCTTTTATGAGTCCAAAATTTACCAAAATAATAGAATGTATGTCTAAATCTGAGCCATATGGTTTTGCTCGCCTATCATTAAAGGAGCAAGCTAATATTATTAAGAGTGTAAGTACAGTGATAGCCACACGTCAGACTACATTTCATCACATGGAACTCTATGAATTAGACACATTATTCGTCGAGATTACTTTTTCAAAGTATCAGGCATTTAAGTCGATAAAAGAAATTAAATACATTCATGATTTAGAAGATTTACAACTTTATCT